>CAJXXJ010000744.1 GCA_913062745.1 uncultured Phaeodactylibacter sp. | reverse complement strand
TCATTAGAACGGCCAACGACCGGATTGATCAGGCCATCCTGATAGCGTTGCAGCCATTCTGACTTTTCGGGCGGCGTGCCGCAGTAGTTGGAGATATTCTGAGCCAGTGCTATTGGAGCGCTGCTGGCCAATAGTGCGATGATGAATAGAACGTTCTTTATCATAGTCGTAAGCAAACAGTGGTTAGAAGCCGGCCGCTGGCCAGCAGTGGAAAATGAAGGGGCTTAGGTGAAATTGGGGAGTGGTATCAATCTTTCGGCTGTTATAAAGACACCGAAACGGCTGTTTTCCCCTATGCAGGGGAAGTAGAGCAGTAGCCCGCAGGGTGAAATCTCCCACGGGCTGCTGCTGTTTAATTGACGACCATCAGCCGGATAAACTGACGGTGTTGTTGCTCGTTGGCCCTCTCCAGCAGGCAAGCACCGGATTTAAGGCCGCTCAGTGGCAGCTGGAACCGGTTCTCGCCGGTGCGGAGCTGTCGGGTGCCGAGGCGCTGCACCCGTTGCCCTGCCGCGGTGTAGAGGTTGAACTGTGCCTCTGCGCTGTGTTCGAGCACAATACGCAGTTGTATAGGCTGGCCGGGTTTGATTGGGTTCGGGCTGGCCTCAAAAGTCTGCGCGAAGCCGGGGTCAGTGGTGCCGCTCAGTGTGCCGGTCGTGAAAACCTGGAAGTCAGAAAAATTGGTACAGGTGTAGTATTCGTTGAAGGGGCGCACCCGCCAGAAGTGCAGGCGGGTTGGCTCCAGGTTGGTGACGTTGACGGAAGTTCCGGTGACTACCTCATCGTATACCGGGCTGGTAAAGCTGGGCTCCTGCGCCACCTGAATATTGTAAGCCGTAGCGCCATCTACTGCGTCCCAGTTGAACGTCACCTGGTCAAAAACCGTCAGGGTAGCGCCCTGCTCCGGGCTGTTGAGCTGCGGTTCAGCTGTGATTTCATCCTGGTTGGGGATGTAGCTGCTGCGGATGTAGGCGCGCGAGGGGTGGTCGTAGTCGGCATGCATCGCATTCACCTGGTCTTCAGAAAAGTAGTACTCCGTGCGGCTGCAGCCAAAAAAGTAGTCCATAAACAGCTTTTCATCCGGGTCGAGCACGTCACCGTTTCTGTCCTGTACTTCTTCCGTAAAATCACAGTCAGGCCAGCCCAGGCCAAAGCCGTAGTTGGGCGGCGTATCGCACAGGCGGTCGGCCGCAAAATCGCAGTTGCTGCCATCTACCACTTCCACGCGCGTGAAGCCATCCGGTGCCAGCGTTTGCGTAACGGGGTTGCCGTGCAGGTCTGGATCCCAAGCTTGCCCCTCCCAGCCGTTGAAAGGGTGGAGGAGGCTGAAAAAGTGCCCCACTTCATGAGGGACGGTAATAGAAGAGGCGCCCATTTCCGGCTTGCCGATAACGACCCAGTCTCGCGGGATGTTATAGTACCCGAGCACCACACCGCCGGAGCCGCTGCCCACGTTGGCATCTTTAGGGATGAAAATATTCATGGCATTCTGATCCCGGTTTTGGGACAGAATGCTGTTCTCCACGCTGATGTGATTGTTGAAAGCCTGGTCGTTGTAGATGTAGTTGAGGCCATCCTTGATGTAAAACTGAATTCCGTGCGGCTCGAAATCCTCATTCAGCGCACAGAGCTGGTTGAGCACCCGGTTGATGCGCACCCGGCCCTCGCCGTTGGTTTCGCCGATAAGGTGGAATTTAACGGGCACGTAACGAGTTTCGTTGCGGTTGACGATTAGCCCTTCCTGCAGGGCCCGTTTGTTGTCCATCAGCCGCTGTTCCAGCAGCCGGAGGTCTTCGCCTGTGGTGCCACAGTAGTGGTGTTGGGCTTGCAGGCCAATTGCCAGCAGCATAAAAGCCAGCGTAAGCGTAAATGATTGGCGCATTATCTTTTGTCGTTTTCCTGTTTGAAAATATAGGTCGCGGCAAATTGTAGCCTCAAGGCACAAATCTAACAAAATAATATGCCTTGACCAGCCATTTGCCGGGCTTTAATTCGGTTAAGGCGCGCGGAAATTACTATCTTTGCGCCCGCCGGGATACTAGCTGTCCCCCTTTGTTTAACAGTACAAACTGCCTTTTGGCTTGTTCCCGGCCTGACAAATTGGACCAACATAGATTAAACCAAATACAAAAGCAAAACGCATGACAAAAGTAACCGTAGTCGGAGCGGGCAACGTTGGAGCGACCTGCGCCAATGTGCTGGCTCACAAAGATATCGTCAACGAAGTAGTGCTGCTCGACATCAAAGGAGACATGGCGCGCGGCAAAGCGCTCGACAGCTGGCAGCAGGCACCGATCGACTACTACAGCACACGCCTGACGGGCACCGAAGACTACAAAGACACCGCTGGTTCTGACATCGTTGTGATCACCGCCGGCATTCCGCGCAAGCCGGGCATGAGCCGTGATGACCTGATCGCTACTAACGCCAAGATCGTCAACATGGTGTCCAGCTCCATCAAAGAGCACTCCGAAAACCCGATCATCATCGTAGTGTCCAACCCGCTCGATGTGATGACTTATGCTGCCTACAAAGCCGCCGGGCTGGATTCTTCCCGCGTATTCGGTATGGCCGGCATCCTGGATACTGCCCGCTACCGCGCATTCCTGGCCACAGAGCTGAACGTATCCCCAAAGGATATTCAG
>CAJXXJ010000743.1 GCA_913062745.1 uncultured Phaeodactylibacter sp. | reverse complement strand
AAGCACCTCCCTGCCCAAAAACAAATATCGGTACAACGGTGTCGAGCAGACAAACAACCTGGGGCTGGATGTGTACATTGGATGGGGTATTTTGACCTATGATATAGGAAGGACTGTTTACAATTCTCAAACTATATACAATTCTATAATAAATGAATAAGTATGAAATACTAGATAAGGTGAAAGCTGTTGCTTCAGATATCAGTGGCGTCGATAAAAACAAATTGTCAATGAGTACTTCTATCAATAATGACTTAAAGATCGATGGAGACGACATTGAGGATTTGATTAGATTGTTAGACAAAGAATTTCATTTGAATTATGAAGGCTTTGATTTTAGTAGGTACTTTAATTCTGAGAATGAAATAAGACCAGTTTTATCAATTTTTAATAAAATACTGAACAAAAACGTACCACAAAAATTAACCACATATGATGTTACTATAGGCGATATTGTCGATTGGGCATATAATGGTTATTGGAAAGAAAGCTGATTGCGTATTTCGGTCCCATTGACCCCTAAGGGGAGTTGGAGCTTAACCTGCCGCTGCAAGGCGGTTGTACCGCCGCGCGACTATTTAAGCAGGCTGCGCCTGCGGTTGCCCCGCTGCGAAGATCTGCAGTAACCTGGCGAGCGGCCTGCAGAAGCTGGCTGGCAGCTACGGTTCTTCTATTGCTTCCGGCGGCGGCTCCATCATAAAGACAGGGGTAGGCGGTAGCGTTGATGATATAGCCTTTAATGCCAGTTCGTCTGAAGAGGCGGTAGTTGCTGCTGGTAAGGTCAGCAGATTATCCAAAAAGCCGTACCTTCCCCCAAAATTAAAGCGTGAACCGGCTTTCTTCCGCCCCACTGGCTCGGCGGCATTTACACTACGGCATTTTCCTGCTCCTGGCCGGGCTGGCAGCAGCCCTGCTGCACCCGTATCTGCATCTGGACTTTTGGAACGACGAGCTCTATACCCTGCAGCAATTCGTGCTCAAGCCGGCAGCGTTCATCGCTACGGACTACCACGTACCTAACAATCACGTCTTCTTTAACCTGCTATCCCATTTTTACCTACAGGTATTAGGCATCAGCGGACTGGGAGCCCTGCTGGAACAGCCCTGGCTGATGCGCCTGCTGCCGGCTGCTTTCGTGCTGGGGGTGCTTTGGCTGCTGTTCCGTATCGGTTTCCGTGCAGAGCGCAGGCAGCTGGGGCTGCTGGCCGGCTTTTTATTGGCAACTACCCACGCCTATCAGGCTTTCGCCTTGCAAATCCGGGGCTACGGGCTGGGCGCTTTGCTGCTCACTGGCCTGATTTACTGTGCGCTGTCTTTTTTCCGAAAGGGGCGTTTCCGGTACCTGCCGGGCATTACCACTACGGCAGCGCTGGCTTTGTATACCCTTCCGTCCAACCTGTACTTTTTGCTGGGGGCGATGCTGGGGTGCGGCATTGCTGCTGCCCGGCATGGCTGGCAAATTTGGCGCAAGGGCGAGGTCAGCAGTGGCCTATTTTTGCGGCAGCGCCCGCTCGCCGCCCTGACAGCGCTGATGCTCGGCACCGGTATCGGCCTGCTGCTGTATGCTCCGGTCTTTGGGCAGGTATTTTTCAACCCTTACGTCACCTACGAAGCTTTTCGCTGGCAGGCTTGGTCGGACTATCCGCCGCGCTTCGCAGAGGCCATGACCGGAGGGAGGTGGCTGTTGCTGCTGCCGCTGCCCATGGCGTTTTGGGGGCGCAGCGCTTTCCGCACGGCGGAGCGCTGGGTGCTCTGGTGTACCCTATTGCTGCCGTTTTTTCTGGCTTTTGTGCTGGGCAACCCGGCGCCAATCCGGATTTTCGTAGTCGCCTTTCCGCTGGCGCTGTTGCTGTGGGCGGATGGCCTTCATGCGGCGTGGATGAGCCGGGCGCTGCCGGCATGGCCTGGCTGGGGGGTAGCTGCTTTGGTAGTAGCTTACTGTGGCTGGGCCGCAATGGAAGAGCGCCGGGCAGCGGCCGAACACCTGGCGGTTGGCCGCGAAGGTGATGGTCAGCCGCTCCCGCGCCCGCGTCAGGCCGAGGCGCGCCGCCGGTTACACCTCACTGATACTACCTTGGTCCTGGCGACGGCGGCGCGCCTCGTCCCCTGGAAAGGCGTCGGTATGCTCATCGAGCTCGTCAGTCGCCTCAGCCAAGCTGGCACCCCGACCACCTTGCTCGTCATCGGTGATGGTCCTGAGCGACACCGGCTCGAGACAGCAGCGCGCGCCGCCGGGGTGTCAGCCCAGGTGCAATTCCTCGGCGCACAGCCTCGAGAGACGACGCTGGCGACGCTGTCGGCAGCCGATCTGTTTCTCCTCAATACCGCTTACGAGGGTCTCTCGCACTTTCTCTTAGAGGTGATGTGTCTTGGTATCCCCATCATCACCACCCCGGTCGGTGGCAACCCAGAGCTGATTACCGACGGTCTCACTGGTCGTTTAGTGCCGGTCAATGACCTGGCAGCCTGGCAAGCAGCCGTTACTGATCTGGCGGCTCGTACAGAGCAGCAAGCGTTGTTTACGGAGAACGCCACCAAACGAGTGGCTGACTTTACGTTACCAACAATGCTCCACGAGCTCGGCCACTTGCTACAGTCAGTTAGCATCTCTCGCTAGTGGGGAGCAGACTGGTCGTGCTGCTGTACGGGAGTAGG
>CAJXXJ010000742.1 GCA_913062745.1 uncultured Phaeodactylibacter sp. | reverse complement strand
CTCGATCCAGTGGTCCGGGTAGCGCCCGAGCTGTTCCGGGAATTTCAGCAGTAGCGGCCCGGCAATTTTTGGAGCCAAAAAATCCACGGAGTCCCACCAGCTTTTTTGCGGCAGCAGCTCCTCCACAAGCCCGAGAAAGCTTTCGCCGAGCTGCCGCATCGCCCGTTGCAGCAGATTGTTGACACAGTACTGCAGCTCCCGTTTGGCCCCCGGCGCAAAGCACAGCCGGCAGACGCTCTTCAGGTGCTCGCCTTCCGGCAAACCGTGCGTACGGATATGCGCCCGGACGACTTCCGCCCGGGCCGGGCTCTTAATGCCGTAAAACTCAAAACGGTGTTTCATGTAGGCGGCCATCGGCTCCGCATTTGCCGGTTGTGCAGCGCGGTTCAGGCTTTCGCCTAAAAGGCGGACGTACTGCTCAGCCTCTTTTGCCGGCACGGAGGTCTTCTGTTGCTTTTTCATTGCGGTAACCCTTTAGCCAATGGCGTACGGCAGGCCATTTTGCGGTTCATCCAAAAGTCGGCGCGGCGCTGTAGCGCTCCACAAACTCTTTCATCTCATCCACCATTGCGGGAGAGCCGATTGCAATTGTGGCGCGCTGATGCAGATGATTGACATCAAGATCGAGGATACGTTCCAGCTGACAGGTGATCGCTTTGCCGCCGCCCTGCTCTACGATGTAGCTCAGCGGGTTGCACTCGTACACCAGGCGCAGCTTGCCCTGCGGATACTTCCGGGTATTGGGATAGAGAAAGATACCGCCCTGAAACAGGATGCGGTGAATATCCGACACCATAGAGCCGATGTAGCGCAGCCGCAGGTTCATATCCGAGCAATGGTCGATGTAGCGGCGCATCTCTACGTCAAACTTAAGGTAGTAACCCTGGTTGACAGAGTAATAGCCGCCGCGGTCCGGAATTTGGATGTCGGTATGGCTCAGGCAGAACTCGCCGATCGTGGGGTCGAGCGTAAACCCGTTGACGCCCCGGCCGGTGGTGTAGACGAGCAGGGTGGAGGTGCCGTAGAGCACGTATCCGGCTGCGACAAGGTCAACGCCCTTTTGCAGGAAGTCTTCAAGCTCCACCGGGCCTTCCGCGTCGCTGAGGCGGCGGTAAATGCCGAAAATGGTGCCCACCGAAACGTTGACGTCAATATTGGAAGAGCCATCAAGCGGATCAAAGACGACCACGTACTTGGAAGCTTTGGAGGCTACCGAATTGATGGGGATGATGTCCTCGAGTTCTTCCGAAGCCACCCCGCAGCATTCGCCGCTGTTCTTGAGGCAATCAATTAGCTTTTCGTTGGCGTACAGGTCAAGCTTCTGTACGCTGTCGCCGGAGGCGTTTTCTTCGCGGGCTTCGCCCAGGATGTTGACCAGTCCGGCCTTGTTTACCTCGCGGTTAACGATTTTGGCGGCCACGCCGATGTCGCGCAGCAGGCCCGTCAGTTCACCGGATGCGTAAGGGAAGTCTTTCTGCCGGCGGATGATGAATTCATCGAGAGTGACGATTTGGCTCATGTTCTTTGGTTGTATTTTGGTTAGGAGTCTTGCATATTTGTCCAAATATAAAAGATATGTCAAATTAGTCGGCCGGGCGGGGCAAAAAATCTGCCTTGACTTTCCCGGCCCGGCTCAACTTATTGCCGGAGGAATGGTTTACTGACAAGGATCAGCGTTGAAACATTCATTGTACCAGAGCACAGCGCCTTATCCATCCAAAAATGCCAAACCGATCTCGTGAAGGAATTAGCCTATCTCAATCAGTTTTTTGTCCGCTACCGGGGGCGCTTCCTCCTGGGCATCATTTTCGTCTCCCTGTCCAACTACTTTCGGGTCTTACAACCGCAGATGATCCGCGAAGCACTGGACCTGGTGGTGGAAAACATAGGCTTGTTTGGCATGCTGCGGGGCTTCGAGCTGCAGTCTGAGCTGTACAGCATCCTCGGCCGCTCGTTGCTCTACTTCGGCCTGCTTGTACTGCTGCTGGCTTTGCTGATGGGGACCTTCATGTACTTCATGCGGCAAACCATCATCGTAATGTCGCGGCTGATTGAGTACGACATGCGCAAGATTATCTTTCAAAAGTACGAGGAGCTCAGCCTGGCATTTTACAAGCGCAACAATACCGGCGACCTGATGTCGCGCATCACTGAGGATGTCTCTAAGGTGCGGATGTACCTCGGGCCAGCTGTACTCTACGGCATCAACCTGGTATCCCTGTTCGTCCTCGTTATCTACTCCATGCTGAGCGTCAATGTGGAGCTGACGCTCTACAGCCTCGCGCCTTTGCCCATTTTATCCATTTCCATCTACTACGTGAGCAGCCTCATCCACAAAAAGAGCGAGGTGATACAGCAGCAACTAGCCCGCCTGAACAGCAATGCTCAGGAAATTTACTCCGGTATCCGCGTTGTGAAGTCTTACGTGCAGGAAAACGCGATGCGCGGCTTTTTTGCAGAGGAGAGCGACGACTACAAAGAAAAAGCCCTCGGCCTGGCGCGCGTAAATGCATTCTTCTATCCGCTCATGATCCTGCTGATTGGCACAAGTACGATCATTACGGTCTATGTGGGCGGCCTGAAGGTGGTGAACGGCTCAATCACGGCCGGCAATATCGCTGAGTTTGTCATCTAAGTCAATATGCTGACCTGGCCGGTGACTGCCA
>CAJXXJ010000741.1 GCA_913062745.1 uncultured Phaeodactylibacter sp. | reverse complement strand
TATTTGAATTATCTTTATGCTTGAGCACAAAGATAATTCAAATACCATTAACTAGTGCCGGAGGCACTAGTAGTGTGCACAGCAAGCAATATGGCGAAAATTGTTTGCATTTTGCACCAATACACGGAGCCCCAAAACAGGAAGCTATGCTGCTTTTTTGCGCAAGCAAAGTAAAAAACAGGCTTACTTATTCCCTAACCTTGAAATACAACTAAAATGGAAGCTCAAACCACTTTTTCTGCCCTGAAGGATATCCTTCTGCCCTATCAGCCCTCGTTCAGCACCCGGACGGATACGGAGGAAACCTTCTACCTCGAAGCCAAAGAGCACGGCACCGACCACCCGGACCCGATGTTCTTCGCGTCAGTGCAAGTCAAAAAACGGTATGTCTCCTTTCACCTGATGCCGGTATATGTCAACCCTGCCCTGCTCGACCCTGTGAGCGAACCGCTGCGCAAGCGCATGCAGGGCAAGTCTTGCTTCAATTTCACGAAGGTGGACGAAACGCTCTTTTCCGAGCTCGCCGAGCTGACGGAGCGCGGGTTTGCGGATTACCGGGAGCGCGGCCTGACTGAAGCTAAGGCATAAAACAGAGACAGGCCCACCGGAAATCCTCCGGTGAGCCTGTCTATATATTAATATAACATCAAATCTACCGCATCAGCACCACATCTCCCTCGAAGATGACCGTCACGCCGTCCACCATGCGCACTTCAGCGTAGTAGACAAATACGCCCGGGTTCATTCTCTCGCCGCGGAGGGTTCCATCCCATCCAGTTACGGGGTCGCCCGGAGCGAAGCCATCGAGGCTAAAGACTTGTTCGCCCCAGCGGTCGAAGATAGCAAAGGACTCAAAGCGCTCCACCTCCGGCCCGCCAAAGGGCAGGAAGGTGTCGTTCACCCCGTCTTCGTTAGGCGAGAATACATTCGGGAAGTACACCGCCCGGTCGCGGGTAACGAACACCCGGCCGCCTGCGGTAGCCGTACAACCATTCGCATCAATCACCGTCAGGGAATAACTAAAGGACTCAGTCGGCGTAAGCGTAACACTCAGGCAGCTGTCGCAAGCCAGGCTGTCCGGAGACCAGATCAGGGTTTCCCAGGCATCCGCCGGGCTCACCAGCGCACTCAGGGTCAGGCTTTCGCCTAAAGCCAGTTCTTCCCGGTCCGGGCTGGCCGTCAGGGAAAGGCTGAGCGGGGCCGGCTCCTCTACAGTCAGGCTGATGCTGTCCTGGCAGCCGAGGGCATCTTCCATGAGCAGGGTGTACGTGCCGGCCGGCAAATCGGTGAAGGCCAAATCACTGCTGAACGGGTCGCCATCGAGGGCATACAGGAATGGAGGCTGCCCGCCGCCCACGGAGTCTACCGTGATAGCACCGTTGCCATCGCCGTTACAAACCAAGGGGCTGGCAGTTGCGAACAGCTCCGGGAAGCTCACCGATGCATTTACCTGTACGGTATCCTGCGCAGAGCAGCCGGTATTGGCATCACTCACCTGCAATACATAAGTACCGGGCTCGCTCACTGTTACAGCAGCTGCTGTCGGGTCGGGCACCGGATTGCCATCGAGGCTGCCCCAGCTGTAGGTGATGCCTGGCCCGCTGCTGCTTTGGCTGCCGCCGATGAGGCCGCTCGGGGTGGCGCAGTCGAGGCTTAAGTCGGCGCCCGCATCGGCCACCGGGGGCGTTTCCAGGATCACCTCTACGGTGGCTTCATCCGAAGGGCAGGGCGCAATGCCGGCTACGGTGTAGGTAAAGGCGTAGGTGCCGCTCGCCTGCTGATTGACAGCGAATGTGCCGTTGGCAGCATCAAAACTGCCGGGGCGGGGCGTAGGGCCGGCACTTTGCGACCAATTGCCGCCGGGCTGTGCGCCTTCCAGCAAACTCAGGAGGCTGACCTCCGCTGTTCCTTCCGGGCAGTAGCGCTCTGCTGCCAGCGGTGTACCGGCTTCGGCAGCCGGGCTCACCTGCGTTTCCACGGCAGTGGGCAACTCAGGGACGCAGGGCGCCAGATTTTGATTGAGCACCTCTGTAATCTCAAAGGTGGTGGTCGCAGTCAGCGGAAAACTGCTGCTGAAACTGCCGCTGACATCCGTTACTGTTTGCGGGTCGCCATTTACCGTAAAGGTGATGGTGAACGGGCCGGCAGCGGGGTCGGAGAAAGCGATTTCCAGCGTAGCTTCTTCGCCTTCGCAGACTACTTCCGTAGCGCTCAGGCTTACTGAAAGATCAGGGCAGGCACTGGCTGCACAGTTAAGGCTCGCTACGGCATCCGGGCAGGCATTACTGCTGAGGGCTACCACGGTGATGCTGACCTCTTCTTCCGGCAACAGCCCGTCCACCTGGAATTCCGTTTCGGACAGCTGCGTGCCGGCAGCACCGGTGATGTCATAACCACTAGCATTCGGCACCTCGTCCCAGCTAAAGGTGACGGAAGTCGTTGTCGACTCACAGGTGATTTGGGGAGCAGCCAAAGCAGGGTCCGCAGCGACCGTTTGGGCTGCCGGCTCAGACACGCAGCCGTTTTCGGTAACGGTAAGGCTCACCGGATAATCTCCGGCACCGGGCCAGCTGAGCTCGTAGGGGCCGCTGCCTGTACCACTGACTACCGTGGCAGCGCCAAAGTCCCAGTCGTAATCTACAGCCGCGCCGCTTACTGTGCCGGTGAAGCT
>CAJXXJ010000740.1 GCA_913062745.1 uncultured Phaeodactylibacter sp. | reverse complement strand
CGAAGATGTATACGATGCAGCGCACAGCCTGGACAACTGCAGCATTGAGGGGCTTGATATTCCCGACACGACTTACGGCTGCGATGATGCCGGCCTCACCTTTAGCGTACCGGTCACCGTAATCGACGGCAGCCTGAACGAAGGCGTCTGCTACGCCAGCATTACAGTAGAGGAAGGAGAAGCACTGCCAGACGGCTGGGAGCATGCTGATATCGGGCAGGTCACTATTGGAAATGGGTATTCTTATGACGCCTGCTCGGATAATGGCGGCGACTTTACTGTGATCGGGTCTGGCAATAACCACCTTAGCCTTACTGCGGACAACATCGCTTTTGCCTACGAGCCGCTCTGCGGAGACGGTATGATCACCGCTAAGCTGGAAAGCATGCCTGCGAACGGTTTTGGCGGCCTGGCCATTCGGGAATCCACGGAAGCAGGCGCAAAACATGTCAGCATATTTTCCAATATGGGCAACTTGCTGCGCCACGAAAGGCGCAGTATGGCCAACGGCCCGAAGCAGGCGACCAATTTGTTGCGGCCTTTCCCGTTCTGGCTGCGGCTGCAGCGGCAGGGCGACTGGTTCTTTGCCTATTACAGTGTGGATGGCCAGCAGTTCTCCTACGTCCACGCCGTTTATGTACCGATGTCACCCTGTGCCTATATTGGCCTGGCCAGCTTCACCAACATTCCGTTTACGCAGGGAGAAGCCATCTTTTCTCATGTGGAAATTACCGGCAGCAACCTGGCTATGGCGGAAATACCCGCCCATAATGAGGCAACAGCAAATAGCCAAACCTATGAACAACACCCCACTGCTTTTCCCAACCCTACAGACGGGGCCGTGCACCTTGTGCTACCCGGCAGCCACAAAGGGACAAGGCTGCGGCTGCGCAACGCCTCCGGACAGGTTGTGCAGCAAGCTTACCTGCCGGCGGGAAAAGTACAGGCTGAGCTGGACCTCAGCCAACAACCGAATGGCCTTTATCTGATTAATCTGCTGCAAGACGACGGCGAGATGGAAACGATCCGCGTGATCAAAAAGCAGTAGGCCAAAGGAGGAATTTTCTCACACACAGTTTATGCACAGCACCCGGCTCCGGAAATAGCCGGGTGTTTTTTTTTGCCGCGCTCTATTTGTGGCAAACGCCCCTTCCCTGAAATAAAGGAGCCGTTCGCTGAATTTCCGGGGGCAGAACTGTACGCTCCGCCTATCTTTACAGCATGAAAGGCCCGGAAATTCTCATACTTGAAAAAGAGCCCACCGTAGTCTTGCAGCTGCAGGCACAGCTGCAATCAATGGGATACAACAGTATTTGGGCCTGCAACTGGCGGGGAGCCCTGGCTTGTTGCCGGGAGCATTGGCCCGATTATGCCATCCTCAACTTCCGGCTGCAGCCAGGCTTTGACGGCATGCAGCTCGCCCGTATCCTGCGGGTGGAGTATGAGATGGAGATCCTATTTATTACCGGTGCCCGGCCGGAAGAAGTCCTACTCAGCCCCGAGTACTGCCCCCTGCACGAGTTGCTGTACAAGCCCTATACCGAACAGCAGTTGAGAAAAACGTTGGAGCATTTTTTGAGGAAGCTGCCCACCTAAAATGCGTAGTGGTGCATCTTTCCGGCCGTCCCGGATGAAGCAGGTAACGTAGCTGGCTTTGGCTTGCTGGGTGACCGGGAAAACATGGGGCTGAGGGTAGACTGATTTTGCATGGTTTTTTTCTATATTATCGGTTTACAGATGTAACTTTTTTCCGCTACCTTCGTAAATACTGCTTAGCCCCGGAAAATACCACGGTGGGCAACGGTTACGCTTTCGAGCCCTGCAGCAACAACGGCGGTGAATTCTTCATTACCGGCTCCGGCAACAACGCTATCAGCACCACCACCGACAACGTCGCCTTTGCCGGGCAGACGCTCTGCGGCGACGGTATGATCACCGCTAAGCTCGAAAGCATCACCCCCAACGGCTACGGCGGCCTGATGATACGCGAGGCCACAGCAGCCGGCAGCAAGCAGGCCAGCCTGTTTTCTAACCTGACCAATGTGCTGCGCCACGAGTACCGCAGCATGACGAATGCGCCCAAGCAGGTGCAGGCCTTCTACCGGCCCTTCCCCATCTGGCTGCGGCTGCAACGGCAGGGCGACTGGATATTCGCCGACTACAGCACCACAGGCAGCAGCTTTAGCTATGTGCATGCCGTGTATGTGCCTATGCAAAACTGTGTGGAAATAGGCCTGGCCAGCTTTACCTACCTGCCGAATGCGCAGACCGAGGCGGTATTTAGCAACGTCAGCGTTTCCGGCACCGCTTCGTTTGCTGTTGATGGCGGGCCCTCCGATTCCGAATTCAATTCTCCCAATTCTCACAATTCTCCCAAGCTGTTCCCCAACCCGGCGAGCGATGCCTTCACCCTGGCCTTCCCCGAAGCGCTGCAGGGTGAAGCTACCGCTACCCTGCGCAACCAAATTGGGCAGGTAGTCGCACAACGGCAGCTCGAGCCCGGGGATGTGACTACGGAGTGGAATGTGAGTCGGCTGCCCGCAGGGCTGTACCTGATGGACGTCCGGCAGGAAGGTTTGCCCCCGCAGGTGCTGCGGGTGGTGAAGCAGTAAAACGACTTAAGCCATGGTGGTTCGGGGAACCACCATGGCCTTTTTCTCACCTTTTTTGCGAAA
>CAJXXJ010000739.1 GCA_913062745.1 uncultured Phaeodactylibacter sp. | reverse complement strand
ATACCTTTTTGCGCAAAGCTACGGCCCTACGACAAATATGTCAAATGCCGGCAGCGGCTACACCGGCAAGGCTTGGTGAGGGGCATTTGTCGGGCAAGCCAGCTGCCTGCCTGCATGTCAATGATTTAACATTCCCGTAATACAGAGTTAATGCTGGATCCCTACATTGTTTACGTACAAACGAACAACACTATGAAACCCTTAACCCCGTGGCTGTTACTGAGCTTTTTATGCCTCTGTGCCAGCCTTCCATTATCCTCGCAAAGCAGCTCTGAAATTGGCCTTTTCTTTTCCACTACTGATTACCTGGGCGATTTATCCCGCAAAGTGCCGGGCCGGGAAGACTTCGGCTGGGGTATCGGCGTAAACGCCCGCTACATGGTAGACCCCAATATGGGGGTGAAATTCTATATGGGCTACAAAGATTTTACGGGCTCCGACCGCACCGTCCCCCGCAATGCCGATCGGGGATGGGAGACTGCGTTTGGCCTGATGGAGGTGTCTGTTAGTTTTGAATACCATCCGTTTGGCCGGGGGCGCTATAATTTTGTCAATGTATTCAACCGCTACCAGCTATCTCCTTTTTTCTACCTCGGAGTAGGGGCAGCAATGGGCGATGCTGAAGTATTTGTGCCGGCAACGGACGAAGGCAAGTTTCCCGAAGAAGCGGACAGGGATGTTTTTGTAGCACTTCCCATGGGAGGCGGGTTGCGCTTTGACCTTTCTGAATTTTGCATACTCACCGCAGACTTCGGCTTCCGGGCCGTGTTTTCTGACTACCTTGACGGCATCAGTCAGGGCAGCGACCGCAACGACTGGTATTTCACCGGTGGCCTGTCTGTGAGCATACTTCTGCACGGAGAACCGGAGAAGCTGTAAAGGGTAATTGCCATTGTCCTTTTTATGCAGTATATTTGCAGCGTGAAAAAGCTGACTGCCATAATATTCGCGTTTATCATACTCAGCGCTTCCGCACAGCCCTGCACGGGCCGGGTGCCACAGGAAGCGAAAGAAGCTATGCCCTGCAGCGAGCTCATGGTACAGTCCGCTCACGCCTGCTGTTCAGCAGAAACCGCAGATGCCCCCGAAGAAAAAGAGGAAGAGCCCTGCTCTCCGCTCTGCGGCTGTCAGTGCTGTGGAGTTTCCTTTGTACAGCATTTGCCGGAATCCCGCAGCCTGCCTGAGGCGATACATGTTTGGCAACAGCCAGTGTACGTAGCGCAGTCCGGCCGGGACATCCCCCTCCTTGTCTGGCAACCGCCAGCCCTTTGCTCTTGATTGTTGGCAGCCACCCCTGTGCCTGTACGGTTCGGGGTGATATCCTATTGGTTTAATCAAGACAAATTTCATTGATGAAAAATATATTTTGGAGCCTGCTATGCCTCATTGGGATAGCAAGCAGCCCGGTACGCCTGCAGGCACAAGCCGGGGATACTGTTCAGATTTGGGTAGACGGCATCTGCGGCATGTGCAAAGACCGGATAGAAGGTGCCGCTTACGAAGTGGTCGGCGTGGCTTTCGCCGAATGGGAGGTGGAAAGCCGGAAGCTGACCATCACCCGGAGCCCGGAGCCCTTTACGGAACAAGCGCTGCACGAAAAAATTGCCGGCATCGGGCACGATACCGAGCGCCTGAAAGCAAGCGATGAAGCCTACGAAAACCTGCACGCCTGCTGCAAATACCGGGACGAGGAAATTGTAAGTCAGCACGAAGGCGGTAAGATGAAGCAGGAAGAACACCACGATCACCGTCACGGATACGTCTACGAACGCAATAAGCGAGGCCGCAAAGAGCCGCTTACAGGCGTCAACGTCCGTTGGCTCGGCACGCAGCAGGGTGCAGTTACCGATGCGGAAGGCTTCTTCGAGCTGGAGAAGGCCGAAGGCACCTCCCGCCTCATCGTCAGCTACGTCGGTTACGCTACGGATACGGTACAGCTGGATCAGCCCGGTACTGTGGAGATCGTACTGTCCAACAGCGTCGATCTGCAGCAGGTGGAAGTCACCCACCGCCGGCGCAGCACAGAAATCTCTTTTGTAGACCCCATCAAGGTGCAGCGCATCGGAGAAGACGAGCTGGCTAAAGCGGCCTGCTGCAATTTGAGCGAAAGCTTCGAAACCACGCCTTCCGTAGACGTGGGCTTCACAGACGCGGTGACCGGGACAAAGCAAATACAAATGCTGGGCCTGGCCAGCCCCTACGTACAGATCACCCGGGAGAATATGCCCGATGTGCGCGGTCTCGCGGCGATGCACGGCATGGAGTATACCCCCGGCGCCTGGATTAGCAGCATCATGCTCAATATGGGCACGGGCTCGGTCGTAAATGGCTACGATGCCATCGCCGGGCAAATCAATGTAGAGCTGCACAAGCCGGAAGAAGGCGACCCGCTCTACCTCAACCTCTTCGCCAATGCGATGCAGCGCTTCGAGGGCAACCTCAGCCTGCGGCATTCCCTGAGCGATCAGGTGCACACCGGCCTCATGCTGCACGCCAAGCACCAACAGGGGCGCTTCGACCAAAACAACGATGGCTTCCTCGATATGCCGCTGAGTGAAGCCCTGGTGGGCGTGCACCGCTGGAAATTCCGCGGCAACAATGGCTGGATGGGGCAGTTTGGCATCAAAGGCACCTACCTGAATTCCACGAGCGGGCAATTTGACTTCCGCCGGGGCA
>CAJXXJ010000738.1 GCA_913062745.1 uncultured Phaeodactylibacter sp. | reverse complement strand
CTATTCGACGGACTGGAGAACCGCTGATGCTGGCGCCGGGCAGGAGGTGCCTGTACACCGACGCCCTCCTCCCCCCGGCGGGGATGGAGCTGGACTGCGGCGTAGCCACCACCTACTCCCTGAACATGGATACGCTGCTCACCATCCCTCTGCAGCTGATCTTCGCCACAGCCGGTAACCACAAGGAGCTGATAACCGACGGCGTGGCCCTGCTCAGCGCCCTGCGCGAAGCCATCGTGAAGACCGTACAGGAGCACTTCAACAAAAATTACGACCGCCGCGACATCCTCAGCTCTGTCATTGCGGCAATCAGCATACGGGTGGAAGAGCCGGTCTTTGAATCTCAGACCAAAACCAAGCTGGGCTCAAGCGACATGGGGCCGGAGGGGCCTACGGTGCGCACTTTTGTCGTCAATTTCGTCAAAGAAAAGCTGGACAACTACCTGCACCAGAACCCGGAAACGGTCAAGGCGCTGGAAAAGCGCATCAAGCAGTCGGAGCGGGAGCGCAAAGAAATCGCCGGCATCAAAAAACTGGCTAACCAACGGGCTAAAAAAGCCAACCTGCATAACAAAAAGCTGCGCGACTGCCGCCTGCACTTTACCGACAGCGCCCGGAAGGTAGAAGAAGAGGACCGCAAAGCCACCACCATTTTTATCACAGAGGGAGACTCTGCAAGCGGCTCGATCACCAAAGCGCGCGATGTGCAGACGCAGGCGGTATTCAGCCTGCGCGGCAAGCCGCTCAACTGCTATGGCCTGACCAAAAAGGTGGTGTACGAAAACGAAGAGTTCAACCTGTTGCAGCACGCCCTGAATATCGAAGACGGGCTGGACGAACTGCGCTACAACCGCGTGGTGATTGCTACGGATGCCGATGTGGATGGTATGCACATCCGGCTGCTCCTGCTCACCTTCTTCCTGCAGTTTTTCCCGGAGCTGGTCCGCAATGGCCACCTGTTTATACTGGATACGCCGCTGTTTCGGGTGCGCGACAAGCAGAAGACCTTCTATTGCTACAGCGAGGAAGAGAAACAGAACGCGATCAAACAGCTGCGTGGCAAGGCGGAGGTGACCCGCTTTAAGGGGCTGGGCGAGATTTCACCGGGAGAGTTCAAGGATTTCATCGGAGAAAATATCCGCCTGGAGCCTGTGATTCTGAATGAAGATACGGATATCGATGATGTGTTGTCTTACTACATGGGCAAAAACACGCCTTCGCGCCAGGAATTCATCATTGACAACCTGCGGGTGGAAAAAGACGAGCTGGATGAAGAAGAGGAAGAGGAGCTCGCCATCGATACTAAGGAAGTGCCTGCTGCTGCAGAAGCGTAGCGGGCCTCAGGCCTTCCGGCTAGATTCCTCTGCGGATTCTTGCCGGCTGGCTGACTTTTTGTCTAGCTTTGCGCCTCAACGGCAGCTTCCTGCAGCTGGCATGAATATTGAGCGCTACAAGCATAGCCGCGCTCACTGCCAGGCTGGCAGGCTTTCATTATAAAACAGCAGTATCCGCCGGGCTACCGAAAGGCAGCCTTTTTATAATTATCGGCGGTCTGGAAATATACAGGACGATGTTTGAAGAGACTTTTTCGCAGCAACGATTTGATGATGATGGCGATTTTTTGCCACTACTCTCTGTAGATGAGGAGGAAGGAGAAGACCCGAATGAACAGTTCCCGGATACGTTGCCGCTGCTTGCCCTGAAAAATACCGTATTGTTCCCGGGCATCGTCATCCCTATCACCGTGGGGCGTGACAAATCCATCAAAGCGATCAATAAAGCCTATAACGACGACCGCCTGGTCGCGGTATTGTCACAACGGGATAGTGACGTGGAAGAGCCGGAGGTGCAAGACCTTTATCAGATTGGCACTATAGCCCGTATCCTTAAGCTGCTTCGTATGCCTGACGGCACTACCACCGCTATACTGCAGGGCCGCCGCCGGTTTGCGCTGGAAGAAATGACGAAGGACCATCCCTACATGGAAGCCCGGCTGCATACCCTCGGTTACGAAGATGTGGAAGACGACCTGGAATACGAGGCACTGATCGCTTCTATTCTGGAGCGCGCGCAGCAGATTATCGAGCTTTCGCCCAATATACCTTCGGAGGCGAATATGATGCTTAAGAATATTCAGAACCCGGCCTTCCTGCTCAACTTTATCGCTTCCAACCTCGGTGCGAAAGTAGCCATCAAGCAGAACCTGCTGGAAATGAGCAACCTGCCTGAGAAAGGCAAGGCACTGCTGCAGCAGATGAATAACGAGTTTCAGCTGCTCGAGCTTAAAGATCAGATTGAGAATAAGGTCCGGGTGGATATTGAGAAGCAGCAACGCGACTACTTCCTCAATCAGCAGCTCAAAACGATACAGGAGGAGCTGGGGCAAAACCCACAGGAAGAAGAAATCAACAACATGCTGGCCCGCTCCAAGAAGAAAAAGTGGCCCGAGCATGTTGCTAAAACATTCGACAAAGAAATCAACCGCCTGCGCCGGATGAACCCGCAGGTTGCTGAGTTTTCTATTCAGCTGACCTATCTGGAGCTGCTGCTCGATTTACCGTGGCAGGATTTTACCAAGGATAATTTTGACCTCAAAAAGGTCCGCTCTGTACTCGACAAAGACCACTTCGGGCTGGAAAAGGTCAAGGAACGAATTCTGGAGCACCTGGCAGTACTC
>CAJXXJ010000737.1 GCA_913062745.1 uncultured Phaeodactylibacter sp. | reverse complement strand
CACCTATTACGCGGTAGGAGTCAGGGCCGAACGGCAGGGGTAGTCGTAAAAAATATAGTTAAGTGCAGGGACTGACTGTAGCAGAAGACGAAAAGAGCCGGGCAATTGTGCCACGGCTCTTTTCATTTCGCTCAAGTCCGCTTTCTCCGTATCGATAAGATTACTTCGCTTTTATAATGCGCTTTGACCAACGCCCCTCATCCCCTTCGATCAATAATAAGTACACGCCTTCCGGCCAGGACGCGGTAGACAGCTGAGCCTGTGCGGCCCCTCCCAGCTCGTGAAACCGTTCGTACAGCCGCTGGCCGTTCACATTGAGGACGGTAAGCTTACGGGTACGTAGCGGCGAGTCAAGCTGTATCTGCAACTGATCTTGCACGGGATTAGGGAACACGCTCAACTGCGCATTATTCCGCAGGCCGGGAGAGGTGGTGCTGGTCAGCTTCTGCTCTTCGACCCATATGGTATGTGTATCAGCCACGGTACACCCTTCCGGCTGCCTGGCGTTGAGGCTTACCGTATAAACACCCGGCTCAGAATAGTAATGCGTGACGGATACCCCATGCCGTATCGTACCATCGCCCATGTTCCACTCCCAGCTTACGGCACCGGCAGGCGAAGTCGTAAAAACTGCTTGCCCGCCATCGGACAGGTAAACCGTATCCGCTGAAGCCCAAAGCGGAGGCGCGTTGGCGGAAGTGCCCTGGAGAACAGGCTCGATTGCTACCGGGCTGCGGCCGCAGATATTCAGATATTTAATTTCCCAGTCGAAAAAATAGGGGAAAACCGAAGCGCCTAAAGTTGATATCCGTACCGTCAACACATCCTCAAATTGTATAGGAAACGTAATGCCGTCAAGCAGAACACCCAATTTCGGGCCAAAACTGCTGTATCGTATGCTGTAGCCGGCACCCGGTTGGATATCCCAATCTAACTCCACACGCTGTACGCCGGGCGATTCAAACAAAATGAACCGGGTGGAAGAAGTGCCATCCGGGCGCTGTAGCTCAACAGCGGCCCCACCGGCTGCATCCGCTACCACGGCTACTGAATATAAGGTGAAGGGTTGATGCGCATCAAAAACTAAGCCCCAACCTGAAGCATTGTAGATAGCATCTCCGGCCGCCGGTGGAGGTGGCCCCACCCTCCCTGTGTATTCTGTTTCCGCGTATAGCGTTTCGACAGAGGTGGCTTCCGGTAGCCACAGCACCTTGCCTTCACCAACCCGGTTGCCAAACTCTTCTGCATCCCACCAGCTAATTTGAGACTCCGCAGGAGAATCAGCCCGCAGGGTAAGCGGACTGCCCTCGCAGGAAGGGCCGCCCTCAGCATAAGCTACGGTAGGTTCGGTATTGACTACAAAAAGGGAGCGCTTCAGTACCTGGTCTTCCGGCCGTTCATCTTCTTCGCCATTTGATTCAAGTATTCGAACCGTGACCTCGCGCGCTCCGGTGGGAGATGAAAAGGCGGGCAACGGAATGGACACCGCCTCTCCCGGTGGAAGATTGCCCGTCCATTCATAGGTGCCCGCCGGCTCACTATCTATGTAAAATTCAAACTTTGCACTTTGCAGGGGTTCTGCCCCTTCGTAAACAATCAGAGCGTCCACCTGAACCTCTCCGCTGCACTGAAAAAAGCCGGACGTAATATCCAATAGCCGTATATTGCCCTGATAGCTGCGGGGCGGCACCGGGTCGTGGCCCTGCCCCACCAAATAATCGAAAGCTGCAGGAATATTAATGATTCCCATTCCGTATCCATTATCCTCGCCCGGTTCTCCCATATCAGTTGCAGCGTAATAAAGCGCGAGCAGCAACTCCTCTCCGGCGAGATAAGGGAATGCCTCTTTCAACAACAGCACCGCTCCACTAACATGGGGAGCTGCCATCGAGGTACCGCTTAGGTTAGCGTATCCTCCATTCAGATAAGCGGAACGTACCGTCGTCCCTGGTGCGGACACTTCCGGCTTGATCAGCACAGAACCTTCTCCTCCACAGGTACTGGGCCCGCGCCCCGATGAGCTGTTTAGGGGCAAAGCAGAGAGGTTGCCATTGACATTTCCTACCGAAAAAATCCTTGCCAGGCTCCAGTTGAAGTTTCCGGGAAAAGTCACTGATTCAGGGGCGCTGCCTCCATTACCAGCCGCAAAAACGACGGCAATACCCGCTGTGGCCATCGCATCGGAGAGATCAGCAAATACCTGACTGCCACACGAAGAATTGGTCCTCCAGGAATTATTGATTACATGAGGGATATCGTTGACGGTTAGAATATCGCCATCCGGATTGAGCGCGTACTCAAACATTCCTATAGTACCGGCCACGTCTTCACCGTTTTCACAGTATCCGCCCAGCCCTATGCCCCCGACCCACTTCGCCTCGAAGGCTACTCCGATAGTGTCCCGCTGCAGGTAGTCGAGCCCGAGCATGGTTCCCGCTACATGCGTGCCGTGCCCATCGCAGTCGGTTTCCGTTTCCCCGTTCCATGCCTGATCGCGGGGTACTACATGGTAAGCATACTGCCGGAAAAGTGCAGGGTGCGCAGGGTCTACCCCCGAGTCGTTGATCATAGCACGGGTGCCGTATCCGGTATACCCCATGGCCCACATTTCAGGAGCACCAATTACTTTAAGCCCGATTTCTGTGTTTCCATTTGAAGTAGGGGCCATGCCGGGAGTGGCA
>CAJXXJ010000736.1 GCA_913062745.1 uncultured Phaeodactylibacter sp. | reverse complement strand
CCGGCCGGTAGTTGCACCAAATTCTCCGCCTTCACGGCGCAGGCGTTCGCCAACTTCGTCATCCAGCTCAGTAGGGAACGGGCCTGAGCCCACCCGTGTGCAGTACGCTTTGGTGATGCCGATGACTTCGCCGATTTTGCCCGGAGCGACACCCAGCCCAATGCATACGCCGGCGGTTACCGTATTGGAGGAAGTCACAAACGGATAGGTGCCGTAGTCGATATCAAGCATAGAGCCCTGTGCGCCTTCTGCCAGTATCTTTTTGCCTTCCTGCAGTGCCTGATCGATATAGTATTCGCCATCTACAAACTGCAGCCCGCGCATTTCCTCCAGGCTTTCCATCCAGGCCTCCTCTTCGGCAGCCAGGTCAAAGTCTACCGGCGGGTAAATTTCCAGCAGCTTGAGGTGCTTTTCCTTCAGGGCATCGTAGCGCTCTTGAAAGTCGCTGCGCATCAAATCACCTGCACGCAGGCCATTACGCCCGGTTTTGTCCATATAGGTCGGTCCGATCCCTTTTAGAGTGGAGCCTATCTTGGACTTGCCTTTCGCATTTTCGGAGGCGGCATCAAGGTAGCGGTGGGTAGGCAGGATGAGGTGTGCCTTACGGGAAATCAGCAGCCGGTCTTTGTAGTCCACTTCGGCATCCCGCAGCTTGGCGATTTCTTTGGACAGCACGATAGGATCAATGACGACGCCGTTGCCGATAAGATTGATCAGGCCCGGCCGGAAGATACCGGAGGGGATGGTGTGCAGTACGAACTTTTTGCCGTCAAACTTGAGCGTATGCCCGGCATTGGGGCCACCCTGAAACCGGGCGACAATATCGTACTTGTTGGCCAGGTAATCCACAATTTTTCCTTTCCCCTCGTCTCCCCATTGAAGGCCGAGGATAACATCGATTGCCATTGATCGTAATTTAAGCTGTTTTTCGATTGGTCTTTAAAGCGTGCAAAATAAAAAAACCTGACGGATTGGACCAATTCGCCAGGTTTTTTGCGTGCGTGCGAACAGTGCTTTAACTCGCCACTGCCAGGGTGGCGTCTTCCACAGTGGGCTCGAGGCGGAAGATCGGCTTGAGCTTGGTCATTTCCAGCAAGTCAAGCACCATATTGGAAGCATTGGCCACCGCAATATCGCCGCCCTCTTCCTGAGAGCGAGCCCGGAGCATGATCAGGAAGTTGAGCCCGACGCTGTTCATATAGCGGATTTGGCTCAGGTCTACTACAAAGCGGGTGTACCCTTTGTCGATCTGCTGCTGCGCGGCGGCCAGTATTTCTTTATTGGCGTGTTCGCTCAGCAGGTCCTTTACTTTGAGTACTTGTACGCCGTTATTCGTCTGGTCAATAGAATAATTTAGGTTCATGGATGCAAAGTTGGGTATTCGATAAGCCGATGTCGCTACGCGCCGGGCTAGTTTTCTGTCACTTCGGAGCTCTTGTCCTTATTGGCTGTACGCGGGCAGGCGCCGTCGCACTGCCCATACAAGTTGAGCGAGTGGTGCGTGATGTTGAATTTTAGCAGGTCCCCCATCATGTTTTTGATCTGTTGAATGCGGGGGTCGCAAAACTCTAACACCTTACCACAATCAACGCAAATCAGGTGGTCGTGTTGTTTGTAGCCGTAGGACTTCTCATACTGCGCCAAATTTTTGCCAAACTGATGCTTTTTGACCAGATCGCAGTTGACGAGCAGCTCCAGCGTGTTGTAAACGGTAGCCCGGCTTACCCGGTAGTTCTGGTTTTTCATATGTATATAGAGCGCCTCGGCATCGAAGTGGTCGGTGCGTTTGTATATCTCTTCCAGAATCGCAAAGCGCTCCGGCGTTTTGCGAAAGCTGTTCTTTTCCAGATGGGAAGCAAAGATGTTCTTTACCTCTTTGATGATTTCCTCTTGTGTTCTGCCCACACTCATAACCCAAAGTTAAAAATAAAAAATTGGTCCGGGCAAAGCGCGGGCTGAAGCCGCTACTTTACTCTATCCTCTTAACAGTAGAGATATTGTCAAGGTTTTTGAGCGCTTGCATCGCCATGTAAAGCTGATCAGTATTACGGACCAGTATGCTGATACGCCCTTTGAAGTAGCCTTCATCTCCCTCGATGCTGAACGAGCGGATATTCAGGCCCAGCATGGTAGAAATTTTATTGGTCAGCCGCTCAATAACGCCCGGCCCGTCGTCGATACCGGTTATTTTGAGGTCGACGACAAAGGTGGAATCTGTAGTAGAAACCCATTCTGCCTTCATCACCCGGTAGCCATAGTTGGCCATCAGGTTAGTTGCATTCGGGCAGTTGGAACGGTGTATTTTTAATCCGGCATTAGCAGTCAGATAAGCAAAGATGGCGTCGCCCTGCACCGGGTTGCAGCAGGTAGCAAAGGTGTAGTCAAATCGCTCCGCCGGCTCTCCGTTGATGAGCAGCTGCGGCTGATCGGTCATTTTCCGGTTACGCGGGCTACCTGGCAACTTGCCAATCTGTGGCTGTACCTCCACTTTGATTTCCACCAGGTGGCGGGAGCCGTCATTGTGTACTTCTACGGTATGCGTTTTGAAAATATCCGCTATAGTGATATCGTCTGTTGCAATTGAGTAATACAGGTCTACGTGGCTGTCGAGGCCAAAATCTTTCACCAGCCGTTCCACGCTCTCCTCAAAGTCCACTTTCATGGCTTTCAGTTTACGTTCCAGCG
>CAJXXJ010000735.1 GCA_913062745.1 uncultured Phaeodactylibacter sp. | reverse complement strand
TTGCCTGGAGGCCGTCTTCTTCCGCTGTGATAAGCACGTACGGCTAAAAGTGTTCTCCCTTGCCCTCTGTTTATGCTCGTTCGCCGCCTGGCTATTTGTTTACAGGGGAAGACATCAGTCCTCTACTCTTTTATCTTAACAGCCACAAGTGAAATGAGCTGCTATTTAATCCGGTTGATCAGTCGCCTGTCTTAGATCAGTATCCCTTCAAAGATTGATCTTTGCTACAGCTGTGTCACCTAAAAGCCCCAAATATCCCTATTATTTTTTATCATAGTTGTAAAAACCAGGCAACACTGATCGCCGGTTTTTTAATGGTGCAGGACAGAAAGCTCAGGCTGGGTGGTCACCGCCGCGGAGTCTATCTTTTTAACGCACGCCCACGGAGCAATGCTTCGAAAACCTGCTTTCGGTATGCTTTCTTCCTCTTCCAGCCAGGCCGAAAGTACCCGGGTTTGCGCGAGTATCAGGCTGCTGCGTTCCCGGTTAGCTGATGTGATACCCTCCAGGTAAGTTAAAATTCTTCAGGGAAATAAGTAGTTAGCCCTTTGCGATGAATTTGAAGGTACAGGGCAGGGACTACCAGATGGTTGGCAACGTACACCAGCTGTCTCCAATTGAAATGCTGGGATACCAAGAGCGTTTTTGCAGCCTCTGCGGACGGCGGGCAACAAGCCCTTGCAAGCGATTTTCTATGGATGCCAGCAAATGCCCGGCATCTTTTTTCTTCCAATTCGCTTTTTCCTCTAAAGACTGACGAAAGGCATTCTCCTCACCCCCAACTGCGTGGTACAGAGCTGATTTTTCTACCGGCTTTCCCTGTACGTATTTCCCCAAATGCCGGTAATGCTATTTTTGCCATACGATCCGCTGCGGTACCTGCTTGCAGCATCACTGTGATTGCCCCAGGCCCCGGCCTGTTTTAAATTCTGCAGCCGAAGAGCTGCTGCCGCCCATGTACTGACGCCAAAAAGAGTCTCCTCCCGGATCAGGCACCAGTGAACTGGCCTGCGCCTGCTTCGGGTTTAGTATGAGACATTTACCGGCTGCTGTTGCTGCGGCGTATTCACCCAACTTGTGCATCATCTCCTGACGACTAAAATAGATACCCAGAGCGCGGAGACGAACGCAGTAGCTAAAATTATGAACGGGTAGTATGATGTGACGAACTATTTATGTCAGTTCAATAGTAGCATTTACTGACTTCGTGCTATGCTGGAAGATGTATACAGCCCTGCTCTTTCGTAATCCCGGCAAGCCTCCTTAAAACGCTCCGCTGCCTGCAGGTAATCGCCGCCAATATGGAGTAAGCTATATCCGAAGCGAAGTGTTATGAGTCGTTTTCGCTTGTCGCTGCGCCCGTCAGCTGCGTTGGATCCCTAAATTTTGACATACGAAGCATCGTTACAAAGTCAAAAGCATCAAGTTGGGGCATTAAAAGCCAAAAGTGCTATCATTGACATCAACGGATGTGTCTGACTGGGCTGAGCCAGTTGTAGCCGTACTTTCTGTTGCGACAATTTAGTCTGCGCCCATAACATCAGGCTTTCAAAACTGTTGACCCGGATACTGAGGGCTGTACTTCCCCGACCACCGTTTTCCGCCAGAAAAGCAGTCTCCGGCTTATACTCTCACACCCTTCATCACAAAATTCTATCCGTTCATCACCGGTCACGGCGCGTATACCACATTACCGCTTTCAGGCCTCTTGGTTATACGTAGCTTCACCTCAGCATTTCAATGGCAGACCCCGATTTCAAACCCTCAACAACACTTTATGGAACAATCAATGAAAAGAATTTGGCAACGGGCTATCTATTCCCAAAATGGTAAGCGAATTAGAATTAAACTCGCATTGCTGACGCTTTTTTCATCCGGGCTCGCTGTGCTGCCTGAAGAGTTTTCGATCATTTACACCTTGAGTGCCAGGTATACCTATAATTCATCACAATACCCCGAAACGGAGCACGACGGGCTGTCTTATAGCCAAGATCAATATAAAAAAAAGTTCGGTTACGAAGGTCTCTCACACTTGATAAAAGGTAGCGGTTATTATGGTTATCACACCATCAGGAGGCATTGTATTACTCAGGAAAGTACTGTTTCCCGGGAAGGGAGGATGGGCTCATCTGCATGGGCCCGGAGCCGATTTCTGATCATGCTGACGCTTTTATCAGGAATAGTACTAATCGTTTACTTCAAGCTTTCCCGCTCTCGAAAGCGAGTACCAACTAATTGCCCTGATGTAATACAGAGCTGATTTTTATGCTCGCCAAAGCGGCAGCTGGTAATAATTTGGAGAGTAGTCCGTAGGCAGGAGGCTCTTTCACATGGACCCAAAAAACAGCAGTGAGCATTACTCCCGGAAAAAACAATTGGATTGGCATGATTACACTAAACTAGACAGGCAGAGTTATCAGGCAGGTTTTCTTTACAAAACCGCGCCGGATACCCGTACCCTTTTTATTCAAACGCTCTCACTGCTGTCAGGTCAAGTTCCTCTCGTTAAGAATGAAATAATCCGGGATACGCATGAATAATTTACCGGCAATCAAACCGGGCATCTATACCGACGACGAAGTAGTTTCCCCGATAGCCATCCCCGATAGAAATCGGGGCCAACCATGACTTCGTGCCTGCCCGACATGCAAAGGCAGGCGGGTCGGCATACCTGTGCCGATAACTATCGG
>CAJXXJ010000734.1 GCA_913062745.1 uncultured Phaeodactylibacter sp. | reverse complement strand
TTTTTGGCAATCAGGTGGGCACCGCAGCTCAGGCAGCAGCAATTGCAGGACAACCCTTTGCTTACGAGCCTGTTTGGACTTTAGTAATCGGGCTACGAACAGCACTTTTTTGCTTATACTTCGTTCCGAAAATCCTCATTTAGCTTAGGCTAAACTCCGGTTTTCGTGCCTTGTCTAACCAAAAAATTGCAAGTTCTCGCCTAGAAGACCAAAATCCCAACAGGCTCTTATTACAGGGAAGACTATCTCCAGGATTTCTTAAATTGTAGTCCAAATACTGTCAATTATGGAACATCATCAGTTAGACCAGCTACGAACAGAACTGTCCATAAAGGCAAAAAACGGCACCGACATTATTCTATCCGCCAGCTTGGTTTGGGCCCTGATTGGCTTCATCTGGATGCTTGATGCCACCGCCGCCCAAAAGTCCATTTATACCTTTTACGCAGGCGTACTCCTGTTGCCGGTTGCTTTTGCATTTTCCAAAATCCTGCACACGCAGTGGAAGGTCACCGGTAATCCGCTTGACAGCCTGGGGTTATGGCTCAATTTTGCACAACTGTTCTACTTTCCTATTTTATTTTTACTGCTTGGGCGTGAGCCAGAGCTGTTCATTGCAGCATTTGCCGTCATTACCGGAGGGCATTTTTTCCCCTATTCCTGGTATTACAAAACGCCCTGGTATGCTGTGTTTTCCGGGCTGATTGTGGCAGGTAGTGCTGTGCTTGCCCATTTTTTGCCCTCTGCAAAGATGCACCTGCTGCCATTTTCGGTATCGGCTTGCCTGCCCATGCTCGCGCTGCTCCTCTACCGTGACGCCCGGGCGAAATCCCGGCATTCTGCCCACCTGCCGGGCTAAAAAGCTTTCCAAAAGAGCCTGACGGCCCACGGATTAGCCGCTCCTTATCAGAGCAGAACCAGTCAGCACTGCGGCAAGAAATGACCACCCTGCAATTTCCACTAGCGGTGGCCGTAGCTGCCTCCTTCCGAGCCATCCGCCAGATGATCGGCGTGGTAAGCACCGCGCTGCCCCATCGGAGCGTCCGGGCCAACGGTAGTGTCTATGCGGGTTTGATGTTCCATTTCTGAGTTGATTTCTGCGCCAAGCAGCACGATAAACGCCGTCAGGAAAAACCATAGCATCAGGATGATGACTGCAGCAAAGCTGCCGTAGGTTTGATCGTAACTGCCAAAGTTGTTGACGTACAGCGTAAAGAGCAAGGACCCCAACAGCCAGACAAGTGCAGCACACACAGAGCCCCAGCTGACCCATTTGAACTTTGGGTCGGACCGGTCCGGGGCCTTTTTGTACACCAGTGAAAGTGCCAGAATGAGCAAGCCAACGACAATGGGCCAGCGCAGCAATTGAATCGTTGTTTCCAGGGCCGGCGATAAGTTGAGCGAGCCCACTACGGCCGGGAAGCCTGCCACAATAGCCAGGCCAATAATCCCCAGCACAATACCGCCCAGCTTAAAGAGCAGCGTGGTGGCGTACTTCTGAATCATGTTGCGCTCATCAATTTCATCGTACGCTACATTAACCCCTTCAAACAGTGCAGAGGTGCCCTTGTTAGCGCTCCATAAACTCAGCAGTATACTGATGGCCACGCTCCAGCCCAGCGTGCTGCCTGATTTTTCGGCCATGCCTGCCATGATGCTGGAGATCATTTGATGAGCCTGCTCGGGCAGCATGCCTGACAATTGTGTAATCTGCTGTTGTGCCTGTGCGGGCTCCGTGAGCAAACCGTAAATAGAGATCGCTGCCGCTAAAGTGGGGAAGTGCGCCAAAAAGAAGTAGAAGGCCACGCCGGCGGCGACCACCTGAATATGGTCGTACTTAAGCTGGTCTTTTACCCGCAGCGCAATATCTTTCCAGCCTCGCCCGGGGATTTCCCGTGGTCTGGCAGCCTTGTGCCCGCGTCCTTTGGGTGGGTTGGTATCAGATGGTTTCATGGGTTTGGTTTTGGTCCGTAAAGCCGGGTTCTATACCCCAAAAACCAGAACAAAGAAGTGCATGTTCGTGCAGCCGCTCTCAAAAAGTGTACGTCTGGAGGTGCACTTCAGCAGGAAAATTCCATGCACAAGCGGTAAAGCAACTGCCCGCTGTATACCCAGAAGCTTCTCCATACCGGCATCCCCATAATTTTGTTTGTTGATGATGCCCCAAAATCCACTTTTTTATCTATTTTGAAGCTACGTTTAAAGAAATATGCCATCCATGAGTGACCGTAAAGCAGACACTGGCCCACCCTCCGCTGAATACCAGGCACTCAGTGCCAGCCATAAGCGGATGCACCTGGCCGCTAATATTGCCGGGCTGGGTTTCTTTGAGTGGCATATTCCTACCGATACCGCTTTGTGGGAAAATGACCGGGTATACGAAATCTTTGGCTTGTCCCCTGATGACCAACCCCTTAGCCTTTCTGATTTACAGAACGACTTTTTGCATCCGGAGGATGCCCCCGAATTTATAAAGATCGTTAAATCCAGCCTGAAGCATGGGGGAAAGTTTATGGCATCCTGCCGTATCAAGGCCCGGAATAGCGGACAGTACCGGCGAATCAAATACCACGGAGAGGTAGAACTTCAGAGTAATGGGCAACCACTGCGTATGATCGGCGTGGTACAGGATATCACCGAAGCCTGGGAACAGGAAGAAAGCTTGCGCATGCAACAACAGCAATATCGCCT
>CAJXXJ010000733.1 GCA_913062745.1 uncultured Phaeodactylibacter sp. | reverse complement strand
CTGATCAATGAAGGCCAGCCCGACCAAAAGCTGATACCAGCCAATATCAGCACCCTGCCGGCCGGGCAGGCCAGCCTCGATCAACTGCAGTGGCTACAAGGCAGCTGGCATACCAAAAATGGCGCGCGCGAAGCACAGTGGAAAATGATCGGCGATCATGCCATGGAAGGGCAGCTGCAAATGTCCGGACAACCGGAAACAGTGGAAACGATGCGCCTGTTCCGGGAAGAGGACACGCTCTACTTCACCACTGATATGGGTGGTGAGCGCACGCTGCGGTTTAGGCTCTCCGGCGTTCAGCCCCGGCAGATGGTATTTGGAAATACCGGCCCGGGCTTCCCCCGGCAGGTGGTCCTGCGCCGTGACAGTCGCGATGGCTACTCTATTACCTATACCAGCGAGCAGCCCGCCGCCGCTCAACAGCGAAAATCACTCGTCGGCAAGCCCATCACCCGGCAGCTATACCGGATGCAGCTGCAGTAAAGCTTTCCGCCCCTGTTTTTTGCCAACCCGCCTCCGTCTCTTCCGATGGAGGCGGGTTGCTCATTTTTACGAACTATATCCTGTTTCAATCCTTATACCCAATAGGCTTCTTTATAAATGAAAATCAATCGATTCAGGATAACGCATTCATGAACTTTTCACTGTCCCAACTGGAATCGGAAGTACCCGAAAATGACCTGCTGCAGGCAGAAGCCTTGCTGGAAGAGGGCCGGATAACGCCTCCTCAGGAAGTAGATAAAGGGCTATGGGTGGCTTACGCCGACGGGCTGGAAGTGGAGGTGCGCCTTGCCGGCAAAAAAGTGGCAGAAGGCACCTGCGAATGTGACGCCTTTGCCACCGCAGGCAGCTGTGAACACCTGGTCGGCACCCTGCTGATCCTCCGGCGGCAGGAACAGGATAAAGCCCGCAGGAAAGAGCGCCGCAAGAAAGCTTCCGGCCGCCCTTCCCGCCTGACCACAGGCGTCGTGCTGGACAACATTGACTTCAATGAGCTGGCTGAGTTTGTGCGTGATTATGCCCGCAATAACCGTAGTTTTGCAATAGCGTTGAAAGCCCGCTTCGCCGCCTCGGTAGATAGCCTCGATACCCGCAAAAAGTACGAACAGCTGCTGGACAGCACTATCAGCGCCGCCCGCAGCTCCGACCGGGAAATCACCACCCGGGGGAGCCAGAAACTGCTAAAGGTACTGGAAGAGCTGCATCAGCAGATGGAAGCCGCTCTCGCCGGAGGAGATTACCTCGAGGCCTCAGTAATAGCGAGGATTCTGATAGAAAAAGTAAGTCCGCTACTGCGCAAAATAAGCGGCAAAAAAGCAGAAATACTGGCGTATGTCCACAAAGCTTTTGAGGCCCTGCAGCTGATGCTGGAGCAGCCCCTTGCCCCCCGCCTGCGGGAGCAACTCTGGAAATACGCGGTGCACGAGCATCACAAACTTACTTACCGGAGTCAGCAGATTGACCTGCTCTTCTTCAAATGGATGGCCAGGCTGGCGCAGGAGCCCGCCGAACTCCAAACGCTGCTCGACATGCTGGCCCGACAGTCTGAAAAGTACGAAGAAGAGGGCCGCCCCGGCGCTCCTCTGCTGTTACAGCGCGTAAGCACCCTGGAAAAGGCCGGGCGGGAAGAGGAAGCCCGACAGCTAATGGAACGCAACCTGACCCAACCTGACCTACTGGAGTACGCCATCCGGCAGGCACAAAAACGCGGTCAGCGCCCCCGCTTGAAGGCCCTGGCTCAAACCGGGCTGAAACTCGGCCCGCCCGCAGGGATCCGAAGCCGCCTGGAACAGTTGCTGCTCGATATGGCCCTGGAGGAAAATGATCCGGAAAACATACAGGCCTACGCCCTGCTACGCTTCTACGACAGCCTTGATCTTGCTTTTTATAAAATAGCAAAAGAAGCAAGCCCGCCCGAAAGATGGAAGGAGCAGGTAACGGAAATCCTGCAGCAGTTGCGCAAACAGTCCTACAGCCCCAAACTGCGCGACACGCAGGCGAGCATCCTGGCCCTGGAAGAAGAATGGGAACTGCTGATGGCCTATGCGGAGGAAGTGCAGTCGCTGGATCTGCTGCAACAGGTGGACGAGCTGCTCCTCCCCCGATTCCCTGCCCGCCTGATGAATACGTACCGCAGCCTGATCCTCGAATACGCTAAGCATCATCTGGGCCGGCAAACTTCCCGCCGGATACGCCTGGCCCTGGACCGCCTGCTGGAAATCGGCGCGCAGGAGCTCGTGCACGAGCTCCTCTCCTACTTTACAGAACACTACGGAGAACGGCATACGCTTATGGAAGAATTAAACGGCTTGTTGTCGGGGTAAAGCTTGCTTTTCACTATATTCCGTCCTTTCGGGGCAGTGCCCTAAACTCTGCCCAAGCGTCAACAGGCAGAGCGTTGCAGTGGCATTCTTAGATTCACTTTATTGATTTTTTTGGCAAAAAACGCTCGGAAAACTTTAACTGAGTAAAAGCAAAAAACGAATGATTAAAACACTTGATCTCCGGTTTCTTGATAAGCCAGATACCATAGCCGCATTTTTAGTAGAAACCCAGGACGGCCCCATTCTATTTGAGACGGGCCCCTACTCTACTTTCGGGCAGTTGCAATCCGAAGTGGAACGGCACGGCTACCAGACTTCCGATATCCGGCACGTTTTCATTACGCATATCCACCTGGACCACGCAGGTGCTG
>CAJXXJ010000732.1 GCA_913062745.1 uncultured Phaeodactylibacter sp. | reverse complement strand
CGGATGCTCGACCGCAGCGAGAAGAAGGGCGGATAAAAAACAGCAGCCATCGGATTTCCGTACCGGGCATCCGATGGCTGCTTTCTTACTACCGCAGCAGGATCACCTCCCCCGATATTACTTCCTCTTGCCCGTCGGCATATCATAGGTTTATATGTAAGTGCCGCCCTGCTGCTCGTATTTACTACTTCCCTATAATTTCAAGATTTTCTATCTCACACAGGATTGTACCGGTTTCACTTGACGGAACGCTCGAAAAAATACAAAACGGACACCATCATAGAGCGGTTGCGAAAAGCATACAAGCCTTCGATCTGTGTTTCATCATCCACAAACTGCCCCTCTCCCACTCTGGGCAGGCCAACGAGGTGCTCAAACTCTACAGCCATCCGTGGCCCCAGCTCGAAGCCGGCCCCCAGGCGGAGCAAAAAATCCCAGCGCTCCCAGCTTTCATCTTCACCCGGCGTATTGAGCAGGTATCCCAGCTGAGGGCCCAACTTGAGGTACCAGCGTTGTGTAGGCATGAACTGTAGCGTAAGCGGCAGGCCGAGGTACTGCATCCGGTACACCCGGTCAGCAGACGCAATCCAGTACGGGTCGAGCCCCCAGTTGATCTGTTTACTCTGAAAATGCACTCCTGAGCGCAGGCTCCAGCGGCTGTCCACCGCATACTCCAGCCAAACCGCCGCCTGATAGCCAAACAGCCCGCCTGAAGTCGCTTCTCCGAAATTATTGGGGATTTGGTCGATTTGATAGTAAGACGTATTGGCCCCCAGGCTCAACCCGCCGCTCCACTGTGCATTAACGGAGACTGTACAGCACGTTAACAGCAAGCAACATAAACAAGCAGGAAGGATGGTCTGAGACATAGCAGCGAATTGGGAGTGGTTTGTTCTTTAACGCAGGGAGCAGCCCCGCGTTTTGGATGGACAAAATTTAACAGCCGGAAAAAAAATCGGGGGCTAACCCAACGCCCGGGCTTTTATCCGCGTGTAAGGCATTGAAAGCGGTATCTATTTTAAAAATTATCAACTCACAAAAAATGAACACGAACCGTATACTACTGATTCTCACAGCGCTATTACTGAGCTTTTCCGGCTTTGCGCAAAATTTACAAATCACGCTCACCGGCACAGTCACTTATGCGGACGGCACCGTGGTGGACAACCAGCTCGTCACCATATCCACCGATAGCCTGCCCAGCGGGAATGTTTACTTCGCAACGGCTCTGACCGATGCCAACGGTGTGTATACCGCTGAGTTCCTCATGGACGACGCAGATACTCAGGGCACCTTTTACGCCAATACTCCTGACTGCAACCAATCCATCATTTACGGAAGCGCCGGGTGGTCCCCAAGTAATACCACTGCTGTGATCGACTTTATCTACTGCGACTACGCGGATGAATGCCAGGCGTATGTGTATCCGGAATTTAGCGAAGACGTGATCTCCGCTGCCATGTGGGGCATAGCACCCTTTGCCTACGAATGGAATACCGGAGCGACCACCCAGAGCATCCCCGCTGACGGCTCCGGGCTGTACTGCGTAACCGTTACGGATGCCATCGGCTGCAGCTCAGCGGCCTGCTACGATGCTACTGCGGCCGGCGATTCGTCCTGCTTTGTACTGCTGACTACGGTAGACTCGGATACGCTGACGACTATCACAGCTAACGCTTTTGGCCTGGGCGACATCACGTACAGCTGGAATACCGGCGAAGCTACCGCGGAAATTACCCCTGACCAGGCCGGCACTTACTGTGTCACCACTACGGATGAAGAAGGCTGCAGTGCCAGTGCCTGCATTGACTTCACGCCTACCGATTGCGCAGCCAGCATACTGGCCGACGAAACGGCAGGCACCCTTACCGCACAGGGAGACGGCGCAGCGCCTTTTGCCTACAGCTGGAGTACTGGCGAAAACACCCAGACTATCCAAATCAACCCGAACATCAGCTGGTATAGCCTTACCATCACCGATGCCCTGGGGTGCACTGCTATCGATAGCTACTGGGTTACTCCTACCGAAGATACCCTCTGCAGCGTAGATATCCTGCTGGAAGTACAGCCGGAGGGCACGAACCTGCTGACGGCAGTGCCCAGCCCGCAGGACAGCGGCATCCTCTACAGCTGGAACACCGGCGAGACTACCGCCGAAATCGAGCCCACCCAATCGGGCACTTACTGCGTAACCATCACTACCGGCAATGGCTGTGAAGCCTCGGCATGTCTTACGCTTACGGGGCCTCCCAGCAATACCAGCCTCGACGGTTATGTCTATCTGCCGGACAGCCTTACGGAAATGGAACTCTCCGGTGCCGTTTACCTGATTGTCTACGATGAAGACGAAGAGACGCTGACTGCCGTAGATACGGTTCCTATGCAGCCTATACCTCTCAGCGCGGTAGCTTACTACGACTTCGGCGAACAGCCGGCTGGCAGCTACCTCATCAAAGCCGCTCTGTCGCCTGATTCTGATGGCTACGCCGACCATTTGCCTACTTATCACGGAGATGTGCTGTGGTGGGACGAGGCCGCAACAGCCATTTTGCCCAACAACGGATTCTGGGGGCACAACATCATTATGATAGAGGGCGACAACCCCGGCGGCCCCGGATTCATCGGCGGCTACGTAGCGGATGGCGCTAATCTTGTGCACGGCGAAATAGAGGTGCGCAATGACGAACCGCTCGAAGGGGGTTCTGTTTT
>CAJXXJ010000731.1 GCA_913062745.1 uncultured Phaeodactylibacter sp. | reverse complement strand
CGATGCCGATCACCTGCCTGCCCTGCCGGCGCACGGCGCGGGCCAGCGGGGTGAAGTCGGCATCGCCGCTGACCAAAAAGACCGTGTGGATTTCCCGGCGCATCAGCATGCTGTCCAGGTCGCCAAAACGGGCGTCGCCCAGCCCAAGGCTTTCGTCTTCGGCTTCGATATAGTAAGAGATGGGCACTCCGGTGCCTTCGGCCGCTTCGGTAGCATCCGGGGAGGTAGAGGACTGCTGCTGACAACACAGCAGGGCCAGGCTGGCGAGCAGCCCGGTAAGGGTAAAGGTTTGTTTTCTCATAGTAACGGATTTGCGGACCGCTACAATATAAGCTTTTCTCCCCAACCTATTGGAAGCCAGCATCGTCTATCGGGTATACAACAACTCAAACAACATGAAATATTTACCGATTGCACTGCTTTTGACGGCCCTCTTTTTCTCGTCTTGCGAAAAAGACCCGGTGGACATCCCGAGCTGTGAGAACTGCAATTTCACGTGTATCGACAGTAGCCGTACAGATATCATCACGAATGATTGTCCGGACGATTACAGCTGCACCTTCCGCCTCCGTCCTGATTCCAGGGTGGATGTCGGGGAATTTGAGGGAGTAGCCGAGGGGGAAAAGAACGTCTTTTTCCTGATGCTGGATACTGAGGGCGATTTGCAAATTGCGGATGATGAGCTCACCCTTATTCTGGTATTCGAACTGGAGGAGTCGCAAACGAGCTTTTCCGCCGAAGGCAGTGAGCTAAACGCGATGAAAGCGCACTACCGCCGGGTTTGCTACTGCACGGAAACCAGCTTTATCGCTCCGGCTTCGGGCTGTATGCAAGGCGAGCGGCAGCCGGATGGCAGCTGGGTGGTGCAGGGCAATTGGGTGGTGCCTTACGCGCAGCAGGATCTGGAAGTGGTTTTTGAAGCCCGTTTTGATTGAGGTGGCGGTTGGCAAATTTGCGAAAGTAGCAGCGCGGTGGGCCGCAGAGCTACTCCAGCTTCACCGGCTGCAGTTGTTCGGTGTTGATCTCCCAGCGTTCGTTGTATACGGAGCGGTAGATGATACGGCACTTCAGGGTGGTCAGGCGGGATAAAAGGCTCAGGAGGGAATCGGTGCTTTCCTGGGAGTCGATCACCTGCAGCATATTCAGCGTTTCGCCGGCTGGCATGAGCTGCCCGGGCCAGAGGTTGGAATAGTAGAGCGAAGGGATATCGTAGGTCTCCGGTATATTGTCGTAGAGGAAATTCGGCAGGTCGGTGTAGTAGACAGAGTCCTGGTATTCGACAATTACTGAATCGATGAGGGCCGGGCCCAGGCCGCTGTTGCGCAGGGTGAGGGTGTGGTTGGGGCCGTTTCCGTTCGTATTGCTCATCATCAGGTAGGGCATGGTGGAGGCAAACTGTGCCTGCCGGGCGAGCTCGTACTGTTCGCGCATCAGGTTGGACTGGTAGATCATGGCGATCAGCGTCACCAGGCTGATGAAGATGGCGCTGCTGCTCATTACTTTTTCAGAGTTCCAAAAGGGCTGGATACGGGGCATAGGCTTAAGCGGCTATTTTGGTGGGATGAATATAAATATTTTTGGTGATTTGGTCGGGCTGTGGAGCTCAAAAAGTCGTCAATCCAGCTTTAGCAATCATGCCATTCAGGCGCAAAGTGCACGGGCAGTCCGGAGAGTCGCTGCAGCTGAGCCAGGTAAGCATCGAATACGTGGCATTTGCCGCTCATTACTGCGTATTTTCTGTCGGGCGATTCTTTGAGACGGAGCTCCAGATAAGCACCGCCCGGACCTTTTGCAGGAAGCACATTTTGTATGACGAGCTGGGCGACAGCGGATAATGGGAAGGTCTGCGCAAAGCTCGCATCCGCGAAGCCAATCCGGTCGTTGCGCTCATCTATCCATACCACCGGATCCCCGCCGGGCAGCTTTGGCGGACGGCGTTTGAGGTGCGGGTTTTGCCGGTACTGATGCCCGGTTTGGACGGTTTTGGCGAAGACGAGGTAACGACTGATTTCCATAACCGATTCGTAATCCGTATTGGCGAGCAGGTGGGGATAGTCCCGTTGGTTTTCCACCGAAAACAGCGTATATCCATTCTCGAAACCATGGGGGCTGTCGTAGTGATAGGAAAGCGAAAACAGCATACCATTCAGCTGTGCTGCCAAAGATACCCAATGGCTATTACCGGACTCCGGCAGAAAGGCAGCGGCCGGTAGGTCCCGCTTCAGGTGGGCGCTGAGCTCCCGATAACTTTGATCGCTACTGCTTTGGTGGTAGCATTTTCCCCAAAACCGCAGCACGGGCGCGTCGCTTCTGCCTCCGGTAGGCGTCGATATAAAATTATGGAGAAGGATCTTCCCGATCCGGACAGGATAGGAGCGGACGGCCAAGCGATAATGTTCTGTCTTCCGGAGCATGCTGAAGCAATCCATCTGCTGCAGGCGCTCGTATGGCGTATCCCAGCTGACCATTTGCTTAGAGGGTGATTGTACTTCGAAGCCCACCGCATAATCGCCGGGAGCATTGTTCAGCAGATGATAGGAGGGGAGGTGCGGCTTCCGCCAAATTTGCCGTTTAGCAGGAGTATGCTGTGTGGTGATTTGAAAAAAGGCATAATCGTCAAAACCGAAGCGCTGTGTGAGCTGCTGATAGGCTTCCGAAAATCCGGGCAGCTCTGTGGGCAGATAGTGCCGACGGCCGTCAAAAAGGAACAGCCGG
>CAJXXJ010000730.1 GCA_913062745.1 uncultured Phaeodactylibacter sp. | reverse complement strand
TCTTGTCGGCTCGGCCAAGCAGGGCGACCGGCGGGTGATCTTCGCCATCACCGGGCTCGAGCACGACGAGTTCCGGGTCAACCTGAAGTGCGACCCCGGCCGCGCTATACAGCTGCGCGAAGAATACCCCGAGCAAATCATCCCCGGCTGGCATTCCAACAAAAAGCACTGGAATACGGTCTACTTCGAAACCGGCCTGCCTAATGCCCTGCTGATGGAAATGATCGACCACTCCTATGAGCTGGTCGTCAAAGGCTTGCGCAAAAAAGACCGCGAGGCGCTGGAGCAAATGTAAAATGCCGCCCGGTAATTCCAAACCCTGCCGCAGCCACAGCGTTATTTCACTGTTATGCAAGTTGACAACCTCATCATCGGACAGGGTGTAGCGGGTACCTTACTGGCCCACTTTCTGCAAAAAGCAGGGCAAAGCGTACACCTGACAGACCAATACAGCGAGCATGCCGCCTCGCAGGTCGCCGCAGGCATCATCAACCCGATCACCGGCCGCCGCTACGTGAAATCCTGGCGCGTAGACGACCTCATCCCTTTCGCGAAAGCAACCTACCGGCAACTGGAGGAAGAGCTGGGCGTACGCATCTTTCACGAGCGCAATATCATCCGCACCCTCTTCAACAGCCGGGAGGAAAACGACTGGCTGGCCCGCACGGCTGAGCCCGGATATGAGCCCTACATGCTCGATCAGGCCGTACTCGACACCTACGCCACACGCACCCTGCTGGCCTACAGCTACGGCGAGGTCACACAGTCCGGTCAGACCGACCTGCCCAAGCTCACGCTCGCTTTCCGCGAAAAACTGCGGAAGGAAGGCGCGATTACTGAAGCTGCTTTTGATTATGAGGCGCTGGAGCAGACGGACGAAGGCGTACGCTACGGCGAAATTACCGCAAAGCGCGCCATCTTCTGCGAAGGCGCTGCCGGAGAGCACAATCCGTTTTTTTCTTACCTGCCATTCGGTGGGGCTAAAGGCGAAGTGCTGATTGTCCGGATTTCGGAAGCCAATTTTGAGAAGATACTCAAGCACCGCGTATTTATTGTGCCGCTGGCCGAGTCCGATCTGTACTGGATCGGCTCCACCTACGGCTGGAAGTACGATGATGCCCGGCCTACGGAGAATGGCCGCGATTACCTCGAGCAGCGCTTGCGCGATATTCTACAGGCACCCTTCGAAATTGTAGCCCACCGCGCCGCTATCCGGCCCACAGTGAAAGACCGCCGCCCCTTCCTCGGGCAGCACCCGGAATTCCCAAGTCTCTTTATTTTCAACGGGCTGGGTACCAAAGGCGCTTCCCTTGGCCCGTACTGGGCTAAACACCTGGCCGACCACCTGGATCAGGGCAGTCCGCTGGAGGAGGCTGTGGATATCCGGCGCTTCCAATAGCTTCAGGCCTGCCCAGATTTTTGTAGTAAAATTTTCCTACATTTATGTAATGCAGCACCTACCTGCATCGTACTATTGATACGATATTTTTCATACAACCCAAAACCATGAAGGACCGCGTCCGAATACTCCTATTGCTCCTGCTGCTGCCCGGAGCCCTGCTCATTGCCCAGAATCCGAAAAACCAAACGCCTATGTACGAGGCTGCCTGGAAAACCATTGATTCCCTCGAAGAACAAGGCTTGCCCCGCTCCGCATTGAAAGAGGTGGAAGCCCTGGCACAGCGTGCCCGCCGGGAAGAAGCGCACGCCCAAATCGTCAAGACGCTCATCTACCGCAATAAATACCTCGCCCAGCTGCAGGAAGCCGGGCTCGCCGGCGTCATTCAGCGTATGGAAGCGGAAACCGATGCCGCTTCTTATCCCCTTCAACCGGTACTGCACTCTCTGCTGGGAGAGCTCTATCAGCAATACCTCAACCAGAACCTCTACCGCATCCGGCAGCGTACCGAAACGATTGGTAAGCGGCCGGATGATCTGGAGACCTGGAGCATCGGGCAGCTGCTGAGCCGCGCTGCAGAGCACTACCTGCATTCCCTGGACGATCAACGGACCTTCAGTATTTCGATCGCAGACTGGAAAGCCATCATTGCCAATGAAAAGGCGGTAGAGCATGACCTGCGGCCCACCCTGTATGACTTTTTGGCCCACCGCGCCCTCGACCACTTCATGGATGACCGCTCCTACCTCAACGAGCCGGCCTACCGCTTCGTCCTCGATGACCCGGCCGCTTTCGCGGAAGCGGACCAATTCGTACAGCTCGAATTCCCCACGCCCGACACCACTTCCGGTTTGCGCTATTCGCTGCACATTTTTCAGGAGCTGCTGCAAGGCCGCCTGTCAGAGGAGAATGCCGCCGCCCTGCTTGATGCCGACCTCAGGCGCCTGAGCCACGTTTACAATCAGGCGGTCAACGACAACAAAGACGAGCTGTACCGCGAAGCCCTTCAGCGCATGCAGGCGGCCTACGCCGAAAGCCCGGAAGTAGCGCAGGTGTGGTTCAAACTGGCCGAATATCACTACGGCAAGGGCAATACCTACGAACCCGGTACCGCCCCTGCCCACCGCTGGTCGCTGAAGAAAGCATCAGAACTCTGCGAACAGGCCATAGCGCAGTACCCGAAAAGCTACGGCGCCAATCAGTGCCAGGCATTGCTCCGGCGGATTCGGCAGGCTTCCGCCAACATTCAGGTCGAAGCCGTGCTGCCGCCGCAGGGGGACTGGCTGATCGCGCCGCAGGACCGTAATGTGAGCAAGC
>CAJXXJ010000729.1 GCA_913062745.1 uncultured Phaeodactylibacter sp. | reverse complement strand
CGATGATGAACATAGCGGAAGCCGGCAGTACCATCAGGTTGTTATTGGCGTACCAGCCGAACAGAACGCTGTCCGTTGTATTGATCAGGTAGTTGGCGGTTGGGCCGATGATCTTCAGCTCGATCGGGCTACCCGCAAACAGGCTGCCTTTGCCGAATATTTCCCGTACCACGCCTACTGCCACCAGGATTACGCCGTAACCCAGGCCGTTGCCGACTCCGTCGAGGAAGGAACGCCACGGCTTATTCGCCATAGAGAAAGCCTCCAAACGGCCCATCACGATACAATTGGTGATGATCAGGCCGATGTATACAGACAACTGCTTGTAGACCGGGTAGTTGAGGTACTTTAGCGTCAGCTCCACCACCGTCACCAGGCTGGCGATGATCACCAGCTGCACGATCATACGCACAGACTTGGGGATATAATTACGGAGCAGAGAAGTGAACAGGCTGGAAAAAGCGGTTACGAAAACCACCGCGATTGCCATAACCAGAGACGGGTAGACCAGCGAGGTAACCGCCAGCGCCGAGCAGATGCCCAACACCTGCACGGTGATCGGGTTATTATCGTTCAGCGGGTCGGTCAGCAGCTGCCGCTCCTGTTTGCCAAACTGAAATACCGGCTCTTTCTTTTTTACTGCTGTTTCAGCCATTGCGAGATTGTTTTATGTTTGGTCCTGCCGGTATGCGGGTTGACCCGGCACCGGCAGGAGAAAAGGTTCTGATTTATAGTTTATTCCACGAGCATGCTTTGCTGCTTCAGCTTCTCGAGGTAAGGCTCGTAGTAGCTGATGCCGCGGTAGAGCATTTCTTCCACGCCGTCGGCAGTAACCGTAGCGCCGGAAATACCGTCCACTTCGTAGGTTTCGTCACGGGCACCCCCTTTGCGTACCTTGATGGAGACAAATTCGCCATCGCGGTAGATTTTCTTACCCTGAAACTGAGTGGAAAAAGCCGGGTTATCCTTGATTTCTGCACCGAGGCCCGGAGTCTCGCCCTTGTGGTCAAAAGCAGCACCGGCTACGGTAGTCAGGTCGCTCTTCAGTGCGATGTTGCCCCAGATTTCGTCCCACAGCCCATTGCCACGGACAGAAAGGATATAGAACTTCTCATCGCCCTGCTCGAAAATATAAAGCGGCAGGCGGCGCTCCGCTTCCGGCTTTTTACGCTCCTTTGCCATATCGATTTGCTGCGCCTTCATACCGTCAATGACGTTGCCATCCATATCGACTACCGGCTGCTCCATTGTTTCGAAGAGCTCCAGTACTTTCTCATCGGAAAGCTCCGGCACCGTTTGCCCGTCCGGAAGGTAGGGCTCTACGGCAGACAGGATTGCTCGTTTGTTGAAAATATCCTCGTTAACTTTTGCCTGACTGCTCGTAGCTTCCCGCAGGCCGGTGAGGGCTACTGCGACGGCTGCGGTCAGGCCAAGGATGAAAAAGATGACATATTTAGTGGACTCCATCTCTGATTACTTTTTTTCTGCTCACTAATTGATTAAGCCTGTGCTTGTGCCGGTGCAGGGCTGCTGCTCTCCTTACCGCTCTCTGTCTTTGCCAAAGCGGTCAGGCGCTTAGCCCGGCGCTTGATGTTGGACTCGAGTACGTAGTGGTCGATGAGCGGCGCAAATACATTCATAAACAGGATAGCCAGCATCCAGCCTTCCGGGTAAGCCGGGTTCAGCACCCGTACGATCATACCCACAAAACCGATCAGGAAACCGTAAATCCATTTGCCCGTAGCGGTAGAGGAAGCAGTTACCGGATCAGTAGCCATGAAGGCCATCGCAAACAGGAAACTGCCCATGTAGAACTGATAGTACCAGGGGACTTCCATGAATTCAGTTGCGCCCCAGGCGTTCAGCAACAGCGCCATAAAAGCTGCACCGAATACCATCGATACCATAATCTTCCAGTCCGCAATCTTAGTCACGATCAGGAACAGGGCACCAAGGATGATCAGCGGCTTAGAGCTTTCGCCAATGGACCCCGGGATCGTACCCCACCACATCTGGGAAACGGAGTACTGCGCAGTGACCGCATCCCAGCCTTCTTTGGAAGCCAGGGCCAGTGGTGTTGCACCGGTATAGCCGTCGATTACTGCATTTCCGCCGGCACCGAAAGTGCTCAGGCCAATGCTTGCGAAGATATTGTCAAAGAAGTGGTAAATGCCGGTGTAGGACTGAGCGAAGTAACCTCCTTCGGCTGCCTTTTCGATGCCCGCAATCCATACTTCATCACCCGAAATGTAAGTCGGGTAAGCGAAGAAGATGAAAACACGGGAAAGCAGCGCAATATTCAGGATGTTCATGCCTGTACCACCGAAGGCTTCCTTACCGATCCATACCGCAAAGGCTACGGAAACGCCCAGGATCCACAACGGAATATCCGGCGGCATGATGAGCGGAATCAGGGCTCCTGATACCAGGAAGCCTTCCTCCACACCATGCCCTTTTTTATAAGCATAGAAGAACTCGATGCCCAGGCCAACGACGTGCGTTACGATGAAAATCGGGATGATCTTGATCAGGCCGTAAACCAGCTTTAGGTGTACGCCTTCCAGGAAGCCCGTGTATTCGCCGAGCGCTACGAAGTGCTGATGGCCGATGTTGTAAGTACCAAACAAGTAGAGTACCTGCAGGGCAAGCACAACGTGCACCATCTGACGCTTCAGGTCCATACCGTCACGAATGTGCACACCGTTTTTGGTGGTCAT
>CAJXXJ010000728.1 GCA_913062745.1 uncultured Phaeodactylibacter sp. | reverse complement strand
ATCGACACCTTCCGCATCCGGCTGGTCGACTTCGGCATGGATGGCTTCGGCGGCGGTAATGATACTGAGGCGGATTATGATTTTGAGCCCGCGCAGGGCGAATGGGTGAGCCTGGATATTCCGCTGGAAGACTTCGCGGGTATGAACCTTTCAGATGTATCGCAGATGATCTTCGCCGGCATCCCGGCTGCAGGGGGCAACGTGGTCTTTGTTGACAACGTCTACTACTACAGGCAGGAAACGCTGGCTGGCGAGCAGATGGACTTGCCGGTGACCTTTGATGAACCGGATGTGGCCTACAGCACCATTGACTTTGCCGGAGCGGCATCTGAGTTCGTGACAGACCCTACAGATCCTGCAAACACGGTGGTGCAAACTACTAAACTGGCCGGTGCAGAAGTCTTTGCCGGCACCACCCTTTCGGAAAACCTTGGCGGCACACCCAATGACCCCGGCTTTGCTACGCCTGTTCCCTTTGCTCCCGATAGCAGCATTATCACCGTACGCGTATGGTCTCCGGCGGTTGATGTGCCCGTGCGCCTTAAGGTAGAGTCTTCTACAGATGCAACAGTGAGCGTAGAAACCGAAACCCGCACAACTGTGGCTATGGAATGGGAGACGCTGGAATTTGAATTTAAAGATAACGTCGGCGGTACCTCAGCTATCAACTACGACGCTGACTATAACAAGCTGACTATTTTCTTCGACTTCGGCACTATGCCGGATGAGGATGCGACCTACTACTGGGACGATGTGGAATTCCCCGGCACCACTACCCCGGACGATGCGGTGCCGATGGAGCCCGCGCCCACTCCGGATGTAGACCAGCAGTTCGTTATCTCTATGTTCAGCGATGCCTACGATGATGTACCGGTAGATACCTGGCTAACGAGCTGGAGCGCTGCTAACCTGGAAGATATCGAGATTCAGGGCAATGCTACCAAGTTGTACACCGGGCTGGACTTTGCCGGTATTGAAACGGTGGGCCCGAATGCCCTCAATCCGGAGGCCGCAGAAATGACCCACCTGCATGTGGATGTGTGGACACCAAACAGCACGACCTTCCGTATTAAGCTGGTCGACTTTGGTATGGACGGCTTCGGCGGCGGCAACGATACGGAGTTTGAAATTCCATTCGAGGGCCTGGCGCAGGGCGAATGGGTGAGCCTGGATATTCCGCTAACTGATTTCGAAGGCATGAACCTGACAGATATTTCACAGTTTATCATCTCCGGTATCCCGGTAGGCGCAAGCACCGTATACCTCGATAATGTGTATTACTATAATGCCAACCCGAATAGCACGAGCGCTCCACAGGCGGGGGTACTTTCTGCTTTTCCGAACCCTTCAGCGGGCTACTTTACCCTCCGCGCCCCCAGAGTGATGGACGAACTGACCCTGTATAATGCTACCGGCCAGATAGTCGGGCATTTCCTGCCGGGCAGCGAGCAGTTCCGGATAGAGACCACCGGCCTTAACCCCGGCGTATACATAGCAGTAGCTGTTTCGGGTGCACAGCGCTGGGTAGTGAAGATGATAAAAGAGTAGTTTCATTTTAGCTACGATAGCTGAAGGAGCCTGATCGGGAGCGGCAACTGTCGCTTCCCGGCGAGCTCAGCAGCAAGTGAAGCCAGTCCGTTTACGGGCTGGCTTTCTCTATGGCACTTCCGCACCCGTCGAGGCCTGCCAGAGCTCAAACCATTCTTCCCGCGACATCATGATGTACTGGGCATCGTGCGCTGCCTTCAGCCGCTCTATACGGCCGGTGCCTACTACGGGCAGAATATGGCTGGGGTGCAGCAAGAGCCAGGCCAGCAGCAGTTGGTCGATTCCGATATGCTGGCCCCGGCGTGTTATGATTTGCCGTGCGGCATCGAGTATCCGGGCTTCGCGCTCATTCGGGCTGTTGCCAAAAATGCCCCCGCCGCCCAATGGCGACCATACCATCGGTTTGATACCGTGGCGCAGGCACTGGTCAAAAGTGCCATCCGTAAAAGGCTCAAGATGCAATAAGGAAGCTTCCACCTGATTGGTTACGAGCGGGAACCGGCTGTTGAGCATCTCAAACTGTGAAGGGGTAAAGTTGGATACGCCAAAGTGCAGCACTTTGCCGGCTTTCTTCAGTTGCGCAAACTCTTCAGCGATGCGGTCCGGGTCCATCAGCGGGCTGGGGCGGTGGATGAGCAGCAGGTCGATATATTCGGTGCCCAGCTGCCGTAGAGAATTATCAACCGACCAACGGATATGCTCCGGGCTGGTATCGTAGGATTTGATGCGGTGGTGGGGCCGCTGCGGCACTGCCATTTTGATGCCACATTTGGTAATGAGTTGCATCTGTTTGCGCAGTTCGGGCCGCAGGCGCAGGGCCTGGCCAAAGGCTTCTTCGGTGGTATAATTACCGTAGATATCAGCATGGTCAAATGTAGTAATGCCGTAGTCGATGCAGCCTTCTATCATCCGGAGCATGTCTTCCCGGCCGAGCTGATGGCCCCATTCGCCCCATTTCATTACGCCGCAGACGATGCGGGAGAGTATGGGGCCGTTCTCGCTGATTGGTGTTGCCATTTTTTGCGGCTAAGATAGGGCTTGTGGTTTGGTTCATGGCTAATCCTGATTGGAAAACCGCCTGGGGAACGCCTGAGGACAGATTGAGTGGGCAAGGGGCGGTAAGGCCATGGCTGATGCCATCGGATAGGGCCAGAGGCCTTGAGGCTTGGCTTCG
>CAJXXJ010000727.1 GCA_913062745.1 uncultured Phaeodactylibacter sp. | reverse complement strand
CTGCTCCTTCCGAAAACTGTAGCGGTAAGCTGTGTGATAAAGTATATCAACATATACATCATAAAGCAGGCGCTGCGCCCGCTGATCATTGCGGGCGCAGGCATCTGCCAGAGCTTGGTCGGTCGGGTATGTTTTGCGTTTTTTCAAAGGGTGAAATTACCGGCTATTTAAAGCTCATCCAATTTGCCCGCCTGAGCGGTCCAGGTCCAGTTGAAAACCGATACATCTGCCTGCGGGCTACCGCCGGCACTACATCCCGCAGGGATAGGCGCTGCCGGGTCGAAGAGGGATTCGAAATCAACAGGCGCAATATCGAAAGTCACATTCTCAAAGGTGGTCTCCGGGTTGACTTCATCGTTGGTGACGGTTTGCCCGGTTTCGAATGGGCCTACGTAGTGGATGCTTTTTAGGTCGCACTGGGTGTTGTCGTCCAGGTCAATAAGAAATCCACCAGCGACCCTAACCCCATCATTCATCACAATTGTTCCATTTTGAAGGGTGTGGATTGCCATCAGCGAGCCTTCCGGCCCATCGAGTTCCAGAGCGCTGCTCCCAGGAGTGATTAAAGCAAAGTTATTCAGCGTTCCTGCCCAGGCCTGGTCGACATCAAAAGCATCATCATCGGCATTCCAGACGACCACGTTTTCGACATGCACAGTCCCTCCGAACACTTCGATGCCATCATCCTGAAAGCCTACAACCTCAATATTATTAATGACCGTCCCATTACCCACCCCGCCGAGGGATAGTGCATTGATCTCATTGCCCATGCCAATATTTGCACCACCGTGGCGGATAGATACGTAATTGAGGACACCCGAGTTGTCCAATGGGTCATTCCCACCGTAGCGGCTCGCAGGGTCCGTTATACCCAGCCCTTCTACGACTACCTCATCCGTGTCGTTATCCATATTATCAGAAGCCGAAATTGGTGCTCGCCCAAGAATCAAAACTCCGCCCCAAAGCGCTATGTCATCAGGGTTAAGGTTCGGGCTGCCGTAATTCCCGGCCGCAATATCATCTGGCGTGATTTCGTCAACCACCGATGTAAAAACAATCGGCAGCTCCGGCGTACCTTCTGCCATAATATTGGCGCCCCTGGCAACAATGAGGTTAATCGCATTGATGCCAATTCCGATGTCAGCCTTGATGACTACGCCCGGCTCAATGGTTAGGGTCGCCCCTTCCCGCACGACAACCCGCTTTCGCAGAATGTAAGTATTCCCGGTGGACCAGGTCGTATTTGCAATAATATCAGAAGCGACATCAATACCCGCTCCTCCGGCAAAATCATCGCAGAGCGGTATTTGGCCCAGATCGTAAAAGGTCTCCGCGGCAGTGAGCTCTTCCGTCACGGGGGTGCTTTGTAAGCTACTTTGATAATCAGACAACAGCACCTCTATGGTGCCTTCACCCGATACGAAAATCTGGAAAACCCCATCTCCATTAGTCACAGCATAATTGGTTTCACCATTGATTTCGTAAGTGGCGAGGACATTGGATAAAGGAGTGCCCTCGCAGCTCACTGCAGTACCGGTCAGGCTATTGTATCCATCAAGCTCCACTACAATATCACCGAGGTCTGTATCCTCTGTTAGGGGATCTGAGCTGGCAACAACCACCGGCTCCTCATTCCAAATCAATCTGACAACGAAAGGCAGGTCAGCCGGTACCTGTGCACAAAAAGCCCCGTCAGCATCGGTCCACCCAAATGCATAATCCACGGATTGGTCCGGAGAGGACAACAGATAGGAGAAACCGGACATCGCTATGCCCGCGGGGTCCACTAATCGCATACAAACGGTCACCGGATTAAAGGGTACATCGATATTCCACCAGGAAAAATGCGCTACCTCTGCTTCGACAAAGCCATTCTGCAGGGCAGCCACCCCTTCCTCTATCCACTTCCCGCTCGCCTCATCCATACTCCAAAGTGGTATCTCCTGCGGCACGGTGCTGTAATTGGCAGGTATGGGAAACCGTAGCGTTGCGGTAACCCCATCCGGGATGTGCAGCGCATTACCGGAAGCGTCGGACAGCTCTACGGCGTACATACCGTAGGACTCCAGAGCGTAGGTATTGCCATCTGCCCCTATAGCCGACATGTTGCCGGGGGCGGCTTCTAAAAAACCTTGTTCCGCCGGATTGTAGTAATGGCTTTGCACTTTTACCTCGCCGGTGTAGGCACTGCCGTCATCGTAAGTGAGTTGCTCGGGCAGGATAAGTTCGCCTCCGTCATCCAGGCTGCCAATCGTGCCGGTCTGAATGGTGGTCTCCCTATCAAAAGGATAGAGCTGTAGCTGAAGGCTGGTTTGACTGCCCTCCAGTCCGGACAGCAGCTTGACCATCTTCATTTTTCCGGGGCTTTCCACCGTTACCGGTAGCCCGCCGGAGGGTACGGTCAGGTTTTCCAAAAATACAAGCCCCCGGCTATCTGAAGTCCAGCTTTGTCCGCTGAGGTTATGGAGGAGGGTTGCGCCAGGCAGCGCAGCCCCTGTTTCGTCTGTTATCTGAATCAAAAAAGTGACCTCATCAGCGCCCTCAAGGATGGTCGTTTCCGTCTCTGTGCGGATCTGATCCTCTTTGGTGCACTGCCAAAAAGCCAGGGCGAGGAAGAGCCCCAGCAGCAGTCTATAACTTTGCATTGGTTTTTGTTTTAGCATTTGGAGCCTGTTCGGACTTTAGTAATCGGGCTGCGAACTACACTTTTTCGCTTATACTTCGTTCCGGA
>CAJXXJ010000726.1 GCA_913062745.1 uncultured Phaeodactylibacter sp. | reverse complement strand
ATGAGCGCACGAATAGTAAAGCAAGATGGGGGTAAGGTCACGATAGAGGTTGATATGGAGCTTAACGGCAGCATGCTGAGCCAGGAAGAGGCGATACAGCTAGCCCTAAACGAAGCAGGCAAACTCGCCACGCGCGCTGCCGCCGAGCGTTTCGATACGGATGGTACCGCCATCACCTACAAAGGGCAGCGCCTTTCGAGCAAGGGGCGAAAAATATGAATAAAAGTTGCCAGATTGGGGTATTGGCGCATTTTTTTTCGAAAGACAGCGGGCGCTGCGGCGGGATTCCCGTGCAAAGGAAGTTCTGGAGCGGCACAGCTTGGAGAGATGCACAGCCACCCCCCAAATACCCAAAAAACGGTAACTTCGCCACCCGCCCGCAGGAAAGTTGCAATTTGCCGCAGCAGCTGCAACCTCCGGCGGATTAAAACACAGCATTCAGAGGCCCGGGCAGCACGCAGCCCCGGCCTTCACCCAAAAGCAAAAAACGACATGAAACCACTTAGCCTACTTTTTGTACTGGCCCTGTTTGTTCAGGTGAGTTTTGGGCAAACCGTGATACCGGACAGCTCCAATATCAGCGGCACCTGGACGGCCGCCGGGGCGCCCTACCTGATTGAAGGGCGGGCGATAGTCCCGGATGGGGAGACCCTGACGATAGAGCCGGGCGTTGAGGTGAGGCTGCAGTCGAGCGCTTCGCCCACGGCTTCCTGGTTCGATTACAGCGCGGGGAATGTCGGGGTGATCCGTGTGGAAGGAAGGATTATTGCGGATGGCACGGAGGCCGACAACATCCTTTTTACCCGCAGCGATGCAGGCCACTGGGGCACGATACTGATCGATGAGCAGGCGAGCGCCGCTTCTTCGTTCACCCACTGCATCATCGAGTATGCTAAAGAGTCGCGGAACGTGCCCGGCATCACTTTCCCGCTTAGCTTTTTCGGTGGCGTCAGCGTATACAAAAACCGCATCCGCTTTGAGAATAATGAACTGCGGGAAAACCGGAACGCGGGCCTGTACATCCGCGAAGCGGCGGGGCTGTTTGAGTTCCGCAATAATGCGTTTTACGACAATGATGCGAATGCTTTGGTGATTTCGCAATCGACGGCCAACAGCATCAACAATACCTTCTACAACAACTCCTTTTCCGCCTCGGGCGCTGTGGCGGCAATCCGGTGCAATGCATCGGAGGTATTTTTGGTGGGCAACCTTGTATACAACAATGATGATTTTGGCGTGCATACGACTTCCGGCGGTAATGTTTTCATCGTGAACACCACCATTTTCGGCAACTTACAGGGGATAAGGGTGGAAGACGGGGCCAACACCTATATCACGAACTGTATCATACAGAACAACAGCACCAACTTTGCGACCGGCGACATCGGCGGGGCTGAAATCGGCTTGCAGTATTCCCTGACGGATGACCCGGCCCTTCCTGCGAATGTTACGAGCGTCTCGGGCAATATCCTGAATGCGGCTGCGCTGTTTACGGATCCGGCTGCCAACGACTTTTCCCTGCAGAGCACTTCCCCCGCTATCGACAAAGGGAACCCGATCACCTCGGGCTTCAATATCCCGCCTTGGGATATTGCCGGCTTTAACCGGATTGCCAATGGCAGGATAGATATCGGGGCGCTTGAGTACCAGCCTGTCATCAGCACCGACAGGGAGGAAGCCCTGCCCGGCCTGAAAATCTACCCCAACCCTACCGCGGATATCGTCTACGTCCAATCAGATGAAGCCCTGAGCATCCGCGTCTTTTCAGCAGATGGCAAAGCATTGGGCACGCACACCGGCGGGGGGGTCGATCTTTCCAACCACAAGAGCGGAATATACCTCCTGCGCATTGAAGGCTCAGGCGGCAGGAGAACGGAAGCAACGATTGTAAAAAAGTAGACTACAGGACATCTCTAAGACGGGATTGATTTTTCCTGCCTCCGCGCGCGCCCTCCCCGATGACTATCGGGGCCCTCTAGCTCCTTCGCATCAGCTTCGGCGCTCAAGGAAAGGCGGGAACGCAAGCCCGCAAAATCAATCCCTTTGATCCATTAAAACCATTTCGTCCAGTAGCTGGGTATGAATCAGTAATGCCGGCAGGCGATCATCCGGAGCGGCAATAAAAATGGTGGCGAATGATGAGCACGGGAGGGGCAATCATTAGAAAACGCGCTGGCTCCTTTTGCAAAACAGAAAGGGGCTGCTCATTTTCTTTAGCTCTGCGTCGTTACACTGTTTTTTACGAGATCCAAAATACTGCCCCCTGCTTGATTCCTACTGCCGGGCTGCCTATCTTGCGCAGTCAAAATAGAAACGATATGCCTTCCATCTCTCAGCGGGGCCATTCCGTACCGATGTCTCCATTCCGCAAGTTGGTACCCTTTGCCGATCGGGCCAAAACAGCCGGCAAGCACGTTTATCATCTGAATATCGGGCAGCCGGATATCGAGACGCCGGCCTATGCCCTTGAGCAAGTGCGGCAGGCACCGATGAAAATACTGGCGTACAGCCCGGCAGTAGGGCAGCTGTCGTACCGCCAAAAACTGGTTGAGTACTACCGCAGCTTCGGGCCTGAGCTGGAAGCCAGCCATTTTGTGGTCACTACCGGTGCCTCTGAAGCCCTGCAGTTTGCTATGCTTGCCTGCTTTGATGCCAGCGAAGAAGTGATCATACCGGAGCCCTTTTACGCCAACTATAATGGCTTTGCGCAAATCGGCGACGTGCGGATAGAGCCCGTCT
>CAJXXJ010000725.1 GCA_913062745.1 uncultured Phaeodactylibacter sp. | reverse complement strand
GACGCAGTCAGGCAGGTTGATTAGCCTCAAAATTCGCTCCCACTCAACCCATAAATTAACACTTGACAGACCACTAGGCTCCCGGCTTTTCCGAATCATGGCACGTCCGCTAAAACCAAAACTGCAGGCTGTAGCTCACCCCAATGATGAGCACAAAAAAGCCCACCAACACTGCCGCTTCCCAGCCCAGCAGCTGCTTCCAGTCCAGCTTGAAGTCGATGACTACTTCCCTGGCGCGGCCGGGCAGCAACAGGCTTGTGCCGTAGCCCAGCAGCAGCGTGACAGCAGCCCCGATCGCATTCCACCAGAACCAGAAGATTTCCGGCACAAACTGCCAGAGGTAGATATTGACGAGCACGCCTGCCGCCAGGCCGATGTTCATGCCCAGTGCATGGGTGCGGCTCGTCATGATGGCCAGCAGGAAAGTAGCGAGGATAGGCCCGTAAAAGACGGAGCCGATTTTATTGATGGCCTCAATCACCGTATCCGCAATATCGCCGGCGTAAATGGCTAAAACGATGCAGACCAGCCCCCAGAACAGGGCCGAAAGGCGCGAGTAGCGCATGTAGGTTTTGGAATCCAGCTCCCGCCCCCTGCCGATGAAGTCCTCCACCGTTACCGCTGCCAGAGAATTAATGGCCGAGCTCAGCGAAGACATCGCTGCCGACAGGATAGCGACGATCAGCAAGCCGATGATGCCGTGCGGGAGGTAGTCGCGTATGAAGATCGGGATCATCATATCCGGCTTGTCTCTGGGGACTTCCGCCAAGAACTCCGGTGTGGACAGCACCAGCGTGCCGATAATCAGCCCCATGATGCAGTAGGTCAGTGTAACCGGAAAGCGGATGAGGCCATTGAACAGCAGGGTTTTGCGCACTACGCCCAGATCCCGTGCGGACAGCGTGCGCTGCGCCTGCGACTGATCCGTGCCATAGTAGGAAACGTACAGGAAAAAACCGCCGAACACCATAGGCCAAAAGCCAAACTCCTCCCCTTCCGAAAAGCCCCAGCCCTGAAAGTCTACCGCTTCCAGCCGCGAACGGTCGAGCTGCGCCGTAAAGGCTTCCCATCCACCAATCTCCGCCAAGCCGTAGCCCATACACAGCACGATGCCCAGAAACAGGATGATCATTTGTATCATATCGCCGTACACCACGGCTTTCATGCCGCCCTGCAGGGAGTAGATGAGGGTGATGACACCGATGATCGCCAAGGTGGTAAAAAAGGAAATATCCAGGACGCTTTCGATGATGATCGAAACGGCATAGACCATCACCCCGGTTGCAAACGCCCGGCTGATGAGGAATACCGCGCTCAGCAGTAAGCGGGTGGAAGCGCTGAAGCGCCGTTCCAGGTATTCGTAAATACTGACGATGCCGGCCTTGTACAGCGGCGGAATGAGTACCGCCATCAGGAAAAGCATCGCAATCGGCACACCAAATTCAAAACTGAGCCACTCCAAACCGCCGCCTTCCCGCAGGCCGACAAAGGCCGGAGCGGAGATGAAACTGATGGCCGAAAGTTGGGTTGCCATAATGGACAAGCCCAGCGGCAGCCAACCAAAACTCTTGCCGCCCAGAAAATAATCCTTTCCGTCTTTTTGGTCTTTAAACAGGTACCCCAGGCTGAGGAACCCTGCCGCATAAAGGGCTACGATGATGTAGTCTAAGGTGTTCATTGGCTTTCGTCTGTTGCCCTGCTGAGAACAGGATTTCTGTGAAATAAGGTTTCAGCAACAATAATGCGCCGGTAGGGCGAGCGCCAAAATAATAATTTTCACCCAACCTTACTTGCAGCCTCATTGTTTAAACACTAGTTTTGTAAATAATCCACTATGGTCAGCGAGATGAAGATAGAAAAAGCAATACAGCAGAAAAAGCCTTTCCGCAACTGCCGCCACCGGGCAATGGTCAACCTGATTTATACCAACAACTGGATGGTCGATCAGCTGCGGGCTAAGATCAAGCCGCACGGCATTACCATGCAGCAGTATAATGTACTGCGGGTGCTGCGCGGTGCTGGTGAGCCCATTAGCACCTCTGTCATCCGGGAGCGCCTGCTCGACAAAATGGCGGATACTTCCCGCATGGTGCACCGGCTGCACCAGAAAGGCTTAGTGGAGCGCTCAGAATGCGAGCACGACAAGCGCCTCGTTGATATTTCTCTTACCGATAAAGGAATGGAACTGCTTAGCCGCCTCGATAAACTTGAGCCGGAAATGGATGCGATCTGCAGTAAGCTGACAGAAGAAGAAGCCCTCAGGCTTAGCGAATTGCTCGATAAGCTGAGGGAGTAACTTCCTGTATTTTTACTTGATTACCTTCTGCGTATACCGCTTGCCGCGGCTTTCAATCACCAGCAGGTACAAACCAGACGGCCAGTCCGCAGTCGCAATATCCGCTGACCATGCCCCGCTGACCTGCTGATTCTCCAATGACCAGATCACTCTGCCACCGGCATCCTGTATCTGGATACGGTAGGAACTACCGCCCGGCCCGCTAAGCATCAGGCGCAGCTCTTCCTGAAAAGGCACCGGCGCTACCTGTACGGCATTCAGCCCCAGCTCTTCCATAGCCTGTGTGATGACGAGCTCTACGGAGCGCCAGCTGCAGCCGGTATTCTCATCTGTGACTTCCACCGAGTAAGCACCACTCTCTTCCGGCGTGAACGAAGAGGTAGTCGCGTCTTCGATTGGCTCTCCTTCCAGGTACCACTGATAGGAATCATAGCCTTCCGTAG
>CAJXXJ010000724.1 GCA_913062745.1 uncultured Phaeodactylibacter sp. | reverse complement strand
GCAGAAGGGCACGCAGGAGCTGGAAATCCCGGCGGGGCAGTGGGCCAGCGGGCTGTACCTGCTGCAGTATGAGGCCGATGGGCGGGTGCTGCAGGTGAAGAAGGTGGTGCGGGAGTGAAGCCAAGACTTGACAAGTCTCCCCCAGCTACCCCCCGGGTCTTGTCAAGTCTAATCCCGGACGGACAGCCCTATCAGTCTAAGCTGGTAGTGGAATAAGCGAATATTTAGTTCTAAAACTACGCCGGCGGCTTGGAGGCTGCCGGTTTTTAATAGGTTGTTTTAGCACCCAAAACCTGATAAGAATCCGACCAGAACCGGAATCACACCCCGCCAAACGGAGCAAAAAAACTTGACAAGCACCCGGCAAGTGCCGGAGAACTTGTCAAGTCAATTTGGGATGGTTTATCGTACTACAAACGGTTTAGCCTCGATCCGGTTGCCAGCCGTCAGCTTGAGGACGTAAGCACCGGCGGGCAGGTCCAGTTCTATGCCTTCCACATTCCAGCCGGCAGCCTGACGGCCCAGGTCTTCTGCGAAGAGGCGCTGCCCCTGCAGGTTAAAGACTTCCAGGCTCACCCGGTTGGCAGAGGGCAGGTCGTAGGTCATTAGCAGCGGGCCGTCGGTCGGGTTAGGGGACAGCTGAAGGCCAAAGCCGTCGCTTTGCAGCTGCTCGCGGGTGCGGTTGGGCAGCTCTACGGGCTCAGAAGTATAGAGGCGGTACTCACCCGGCTCCAGATTGACCAGAATATTGGGCGTAACCACATTCAGCGTTTCACCAGTATATACTTCGTACCACTCACCGGCAGTGGGGAATACCTGAGAAAGGCTTGTTTCAGCAACTCCTAAATTGGCAATGGCAACGGCATCAAAGTCCTCGCCGAACAGTTGTATTTTCTTGCCAGGGCCCAGTAGGTCGTACTCGAAATCATCGGTGCAAAATACATTATCGTACTGCTGCGTCAGGCGGATGAGCTGTGCCGTGCGCTCGTAAAGATCGGAGCGCGCTTCATCCTGCAGGTAGTCCCAGCGTATCGGCTTGGGGCCGGTGCGGCAATCGGGGTTGATGGTACCGTTCTCGCAGTAGTTGATGGAAAAGTCATAGCCAACTTCGCCAAACTGCCAGAGCATCTTGGGGCCGGGTATGGTGTAGAACATATTGCTGGCTGCTTCTACTCTGTCCAGCGCCGTCTCCAGGTCCTTGACGTTGTAGCTGCCCTGACTGTTGCCAAATTCCAGCGCTTCGTAGATCAGGCGCTCTTCATCATGGCTTTCCATGTAGGATACCAGGGCAGGGATGTCCCAGCCGCGGTTTTTGTACACAGCGCCTGCCAGATTGGAACTAAAGCCCAGCACCGCCTCTTTGTACTGCGGCTGTTGGTTGTTCCATACCAGCATCCCTTCACCGTACTGTGCCAGTTCCAGTTCTTCTTCCCATACTGCAAAATGCTCCATAATAGCGTACGAGCCCGGCGAGGCCTCCCACATCACATCGGCATAATCTTTCAGGCGGGCGATGCGCGCTGCGTCGTAGGCACTCCAGGCGCCCACATCGGTAGTCTGATTTTGCGTAAAGCCTTTGGACAAGTCAAAGCGGAAGCCATCGAGCCGGAATTCTTCCAGCCAGTAGCGCATCACCCGCTTGACAAACTCCTGCGTAGCTTCGCTATCGTGGTTAAAGTCATAACCTACATTGAAGGGATGGCGGGCAAAGACATTCAACCAGGGGTTGTCAGCAGAGGGCCGGAAGTTGGCCTCATCCCAGTACAGCTGTGCAAGCGGGCTCTGGCTGAAGGCATGGTTATACACTACATCGACGATAACGGCAATACCGCGTTTGTGGCATTCGTCCACCAGGCGCTTAAATTCGTAAATGGGGCCGTAGTATTTATCCAGCGCCATGTGGAAGGAAGGGTTGTATCCCCAGCTGATATTGCCTTCAAATTCATTGACCGGCATAAGCTCAATAGCGTTGACGCCCAGGCGTTCCAGATAGCTGAGCGTGTCAATCAGGTCGGTATAGCTGTGGCTCGCCAGGAAGTCGCGCACCAGCAGCTCGTAAATGATCAATTCTTTTTTCTCCGGCCGTTCAAAGTCATCCACCTCCCAGTCGTATTCCCGCACAGAGGGGTCTACCAGGGTAACGATGCCCTGAGCAGCTTCCGGGTAAGGAGGCAGGTCCGGATATACGCTTTCGGGGATGAAGGGGTCGTTAAATTCATCCAGCACCACCTTGCTGTATGGGTCTGCAACCCGTATGCGGCCATCCACCAGGTACTGAAAGGTGTGCGGGCCCTGCGGGTCCAAACCTTCAATTTCAATCCACCAATTGCCAGAGGACGAGGGCGTCATCTGGTATTCAACCAGCGGGCGGTAATCATTGAAAGAGCCCAGCACAAAGACATGCTCATTTCCCGGTGCGTAGAGGTTGAGGCGCAAGGTGCCATCGGTAAAGGTTACGCCTGGCTCAAGTCCGGTAGGCACCTCTGCGGAGGGTATATCAATGGGTACGGCGTAGGCAAAGTCAAAAACCCGGCTTTCGCCCGCGCCTTCCGCCGCTTCGCGATCAACGCTTACGTGGGAACGCCCGACTTCCTCCGCGTCATCCTCGAGAAGGCGGACGAGGCGGGGACTCCCGTCACCACCGTCGAGAAGGCGCTGGTGACGGCCGGTCCCCTCTTTCCGAGTCTGCGCGAGGCCTATGCGGCCCGCGGGATCGCGGTGCGCCAGTGCTACGGGACC
>CAJXXJ010000723.1 GCA_913062745.1 uncultured Phaeodactylibacter sp. | reverse complement strand
TTTTTCTGTCCCTGAGCCTCTTTCTGCTGGGCCCGCTTCTGCCTTCCTGTACGAGCGATCAGCTGCCGGAGCCTGTAGCGGCGGAGGCCTGCGCGGACTCCGTGCCAACCTATGAAGGCAGCATCCGGGCGATTATTGAACGGAGCTGCGCCTACGCCGGCTGCCACCTCGACGGCAGCGCGCCGGGCGTGTATACCTCCTACGAGGGGCTGCTGCCCAATATCGAGAGCGGCAGCTTCCGGCAGCGCGTGGTGGTGGAGCGGGAAGACCCCTTCACCGGCATGCCGCCGAATTATGCTCCGGAGGGGCGGCCTCAAGACCTGAGCCCGGAGGAAGTAGACTTAATCCAATGCTGGCTCGACAGCGGGCATCCTGAATCCTGAAAATTGCACCTATGAAATACCTGATAACTACTGCATTCTGCATCTGGAGCCTTGGCCTGTGGGCACAGGACTACGTAACGCAGACCTTTAAAGATTCCCGAATCGTCAACACCCAATCGGTAGAGACGCTCAGCAAACGGCGGCTCGATGTACGCATTGCTCACCGCTTTGGTGACCTGCTCGGTGACAACGGCGGCTGGGCTACCTTCTACGGCCTGGAGAACGCCACCGATGTAATGATAGGGGCGGAGTACGGGCTGACTAACGACCTGACCGTTGGATTCTTCCGCAGCAAGGGTGCCGGCACGCTGCCGAGCGGAGAAGCCGGGCTGCGGCAGGTGCTAAACGGTACTTTGAAGTACCGGATTATCCGCCAAAACCGGGAGGGCGGCTCGCCGGTGACGATCAGCGTGCTGGGCGTATCCTCTATGTCGGCGGCAGAGCGCATAGAGGGCAATCCGGACATCATCCGCAACTTTTCCAGCTTCTCACACCGCTTTGCCTACCACGGGCAGTTGATGATCGCCTCGCGGCTGTCGGACCGGCTGGCACTACAGCTGACGCCGGGCTATACCCACCGCAATGTGGTGCCCTTCCAGGATGAAAACGGTATTTTCTCGCTCGGGCTGGGCGCGCGGCTGCAGGTCACCCGTGTATTTGGGCTGATCGTAGACTACACGCAGCCTTTTTCTGATTTGCGTACTACCGACAACGGATTTTATCCTATACTGGGCCTGGGGCTGGAGATCGACTCGGGCGGCCACATTTTCCAGCTCAACTTTACCAATGCCACTGGTATTGTAGCCACTGATTACATCCCGTACACCACCTCTAACTGGCTGGATGGCGAATTTCGTTTTGGTTTCACCGTCTCCCGTTTGTTTAACCTGTAAAAGCAACCCTCATGTCTGCATGGTTTACCAAGGCAATTCTTATTCTTCTTCCGTTCACGATCTGGCTGCTGGCCGGCACTCCCGGTGTACAGCTGGAGGAGACGACTTCCGTCGAAACGGTACTGCAGCAATTGGGCGAGCAGCCGATGCCATATCAGCCGGATACCACGCTGGAAGGCGTTTCGGTAGAGGCCGGACGGGGGATTGTGCTGACCGGCTTTGCGCCAAAACCGGGAGGCGGCAAGACGGGCAAACAGAGCAAGCACTACGTCTGCACTGCCTGCCATAATGTGCAGCGCGATGAGTACGACCTGAGCGTGGCTGACCCGCAGGCGCGGCTGGAATACGCCCGGGACAACGGCTTGCCCTTCCTGCAGGGCACGGCCCTCTACGGCGCGGTGAACCGCAGTAGCTTCTACAACGGGGATTACGAAGAAAAATACGGCGACCTGGTCAAGCCGGCCCGCAACAGCCTGCGCGCGGCTATTCAGCTTTGCGCTACGGAGTGCTCGCAGGGGCGGGCGCTTGAGCCCTGGGAGCTGGAGTCCGTGCTGGCGTACCTCTGGACCATCGACCTGAAGATAGGCGACCTGCTGCTGCAGAAAGAAGAGCTGGCGCAAATCGAAGAAGCGCTCTCTACCGGCAAAGGCGAGCAAGAAGCCGTAGCGCTGATCCGCAGCAAGTATTTGAGTGGGTCTCCGGCTACCTTCGTCGCCCCGCCCGAGGACCGCAAGGCCGGCTAACCGGTGGATACCGTAGATGCAGAGCACGGCCGGCTGGTCTACGAGCTCAGCTGCCTGCACTGCCACGAGGATGAGCGCTATTCCTTCTTCCGCCTCGACCGCTCTAAGCTAACCTACCGCCATCTGGCGAAGCATTTTCCGCGCTACACGGAGTATTCGGTCTATCAGGTGGGGCGCTATGGTACTTCTCCGGTACCGGGCAGCAAGCCCTACATGCCGAATTATACGCTGGAGAAAATGTCACATCAGCAAATGGAGGATTTACGGGCGTATATTGAGATGGAGGCGGGGGTGCGGTAGAGGGTGGAAGGGGGGAGTTTCCCCGGCAACCTTGGCAAGTTTCCCCGGCCATACACTGGCTCTTGCCAAGTTTCCCACCGGATCCCCGGCAACCTCGCCAAGTCTCCCCCGGCCTCCATCTGCTTTTGCCAAGTTTCCCACCGGCCATACAGCATAGGGCACTGATTATTATGAGTTCTCTGATCGCCAAGCCTGACTTGACAAGTTTCTGTGCTGCCCTCTGGCTCTTGCCTTTGCAAACCGCAAAATGTAGAATGCGGAATGCAAAATGAAAAAGGGCGTGCACGGCGTGCTGCCTGGCTTATGCAGGGCTGAAAACCGCAAAATGTAGAATGCGGAATGCTTCGCCCGCCGAAGCCTGGAGGCGAAGGTGGGTAAAATGTAAAAGGGCATACACGGCGTGCTGCCCGGCTTTGGCAGGG
>CAJXXJ010000722.1 GCA_913062745.1 uncultured Phaeodactylibacter sp. | reverse complement strand
GGATGCGAATGGGACGGTTTGATTACTATTCCTGAAGCCAGCGGCAACAGCGTTGACCTCGGCCCGGAAATCACGCTGGTGCTGGGGCAGCGGGATACGCTCACCGCTGTACCGGGCTCCGGCAACGTAGACAGTATCAGCTGGTGGCCTAATGACGGGGTGCGCCTGCCGCCGCTCAGCTATATCGTAGCGCCGGTGCAGACGACGCTTTATCAGGTTACCGTGACCACTACAACCGGCTGCCGGGCTAAGGGAAGCGTGCTCGTCAAGGTGCTGGATGAAACGCCGGTTTATGTGCCCAACGTCTTTTCGCCCAACGGCAACGAACAGAATGACCGGTTCATGGTATTCGCCGGCCCGGCAGTCACGGAGATATCAGTATTCCGGGTATTCGACCGCTGGGGCAATATGGTGCACGAAGCAACTGGCTTCGCACCGAACGATCCGGCTTTTGGCTGGGATGGCAATTTCCAGGGCTCCGAAATGGACCCGGCTGTCTTTGTCTACTATATCGAACTGGAATTGCCAAACGGGCAGCGGAAAGTGCTGCGGGGGGATGTGCTGCTGATGCGGTAGAAAATCCCGCCAAAAGGAGAAGGTGCCCGGGGCTAAATAACCTTAGCTCCGGGCTTCTTTTTATACGTTGGCGCTGACCAGGCTGATGATGCCTACTATGATATTCTGTATGCCGATAGCCATAACCAGGAAACCCATAATACGGCTCAGCGCATTCAGCCCGGCTACGCCCAGCAGCTTGTGCAAATAAGGCGAGAACCGCAAAATGAGATAGACGACACCGCCCATGACCACCACTACCCCGCTGATGGCCATCATCGGCTGCCAGCTGCTCTGCTGTGCCTGTATGCTAATGAGGTAGGAAATGGACCCCGGCCCGGAAAGCAAAGGCATGGCCAGCGGGGAAAAGCTGATATCCTCCTTCGTCAGGGCTTCTTCCTTTACCCGCTTATTGACGGCCCGCCCTTCGGCAAATTTGCCGTTCAGCAAAGAGAAACCGGAAGTGAGGATGACGATACCCCCTGCAATCTGCATCGCATTAATGCTGATGCCGAAAAACTTAAGGATCAAGCTGCCTCCCAAAAAGAATGCCAGCAGGATGAGCGTAAAGTACAGACTTGTCTGCAGCGCAGTGTGCGTCCGCTCCTGCCGCGTATAGTGGGGTGTCATCGCCAAAAACACCGGCACCGCTCCCAATGGGTTGACCAGGGAGAACAGGGATGCCAGTACCGCGAAAGACATTTCAACCATTTGCCTTCTGAATTTACAAAGTTTACTCAAAATTAAATTCTAAAAACAAAACCATCAAGGGCTGATCTCAAAATTTTACTTGGATGCAGTCGCCATGAAACCAGATATACAAGACGGAAGCCGGATAAGTTTCCGGTAAGAGAAAAAAAGTTGCTATTTTTTTGAAGGCAAGCAGATAGGCAGAACAAGTGCGTGGCCGGGCAAACAAAAAGGGGAGCTAAAAAACTTAGCTCCCCGAGAAAAACACCTAAAACCCATATTCATATCATGAAAACCTAATAGTCGAATCAAAGGTTGCGCCGGCAGAAAGCCAACAGCTAATGACGGCAACAACGTTATTCCCCTTGATTAAGCGGTTTCATCCGCTCGTTTACCCCTTATGACAAGGTAACAAGGAATAGGTCACACATTTTTTTCATTTTTTTACTTCAGCGCTTTTGCTGTTTGGAAGGCAAAATTAAGATTTGAAAGGAAATTTCAAAGTGATTTTTATCACAATTTGTGACGTCGAACTGCTCCTCTTAAACATTGCTAAACGTAAAAAAATAGTTAACAATTCTCACAATCGATGGTTATGAAGGAAAAAGGCACATGAAAAGATTCAAAAACCTGGAGGAGTTTATACACGATAGTTGGCATTTACTTGTCAAAGCAGCAATCAAGCGAAGCGGGGATTACCAAACGCCCGTCATCGGCACGCTTGGAGACGGGCAGGCGGCGATGCGGATAGTAGTGCTGCGCGAAGTCAGGCTGCAGCAACGTCAGTTGGTGTTCTACACCGACCGCCGCTCGGAGAAGATGCAGGAGCTTGAACAGAATGCCCGCCTGAACTGGCTCTTCTGGGATGCGCGCAAAAAGGTACAGCTGCGCATGTCTGGCGAATGCACCTGGCATATAGCGGACGGGGACAGCCGGAAATACTGGGAGCGGCTACCGGTACAGGGCCGTAAAAGCTACGCGGCAGAACAGCCACCGGGCACTAAAGTGGAAACGCCCACCGAAGGCTTGCCGGAGGACTGGTCAGAAGATATGCCGCTGGAACAAACCGAATATGCCTTCGACAATTTCACCGTAGTCGTCTGCACGGTAGATCAGGTACAGCTCCTGCACCTGCACGGGGAGGGGCATCAGCGTGCGGCCTTCGAATGGGACGGATCTGGCTGGAAGGGCAGTTGGCTCATCCCCTAATGACAAAGGCCCTGCTCCTTTTAGGGGGCAAGGCCTTTGCATGGTTTCTTTTAACGGGGCGGGTCAAGCTTAATCATCAACTCAATTTTTTTGTCGTCCCGCAGCAGCCGAAGCTTCACGCGGTCGCCCGGCTCATACTTTTCAAGAGCAAGTAGCAGATCGTTGTTTGAGGTAATTTCCTCATTGCCCAGGCCGATGATGATATCACCAAGCCGGATAGAGCCACGTCGGTCCCGCATAGTAGGCTGTACGCCTGCCCGGTAAGCTGCACCGCCTTCAATAACATCAATGACCAG
>CAJXXJ010000721.1 GCA_913062745.1 uncultured Phaeodactylibacter sp. | reverse complement strand
ACTACTTTTTCTACATCTGAGACACTTCGGTCAAGTACCAAAGCAATTCGTCCTGGAATGTTTCGAAGGTACCAGATGTGAGCTACCGGCACAGCAAGTTCAATATGCCCCATTCGCTCTCGACGAACTACACTTCTTGTTACCTCGACACCACATTTGTCACAAATAATTCCTTTATAGCGAACTCTTTTGTATTTACCCGAACGGAGACCTTGGCAGGAAGCCGAACGCCGAATTCCCGACCGACACCATCTCGTACGATGTGTTCATCATCGACCGGGCGGGCAACCAAAGTAATCGGGTTACCACCGAAGCGGTAACCATCCTCTGCAATCAGTGATCAGGCACTGATCCAGTCAACGTCCTTGCGGAGCATAGACAAGGTCTGTGCTTCCGGGCTGCCCGGCTCCACCTGATGGTCGTAAACCCAGTTGGCTTCCGGTGGCAGGCTCATTAGGATGGACTCGGTGCGCCCACCGGTGTCGAGGCCAAACTTCGTGCCTTTGTCCCAGACCAGATTGAACTCAACGTAGCGCCCCCGACGCAGGCGTTGCCATGCCAGTTCCCGCTCGGTGTAGGCCCGGTCTTTATTGTCCTCGATCAGGCGGGTATACAGCGGAGCAAATAATTCGCCGACCTCCCGGACGAAGGCAAAGCGGCTGGCTTTATCGTGATGCTCGCTGTCGCTGAGGCGGTCAAAGAAAATCCCGCCCACTCCGCGCGTTTCATCCCGGTGCTTCAGGAAAAAATAATCGTCTGCCCACTTTTTGAATGCCGGGTAGTATGCCGGGTCGTGCCGGTCACACACTTCTTTTAGCGCCTGATGAAAGTATTTGGCCTGCTGCTGGTCTATATAATGCGGCGTCAGGTCAATACCCCCGCCAAACCACCACTGCCCGTTGCTCATCTCAAAGTAACGCACGTTCATGTGTATGATCGGCACCATAGGGTTAGCCGGGTGCTGTACGATGCTGACGCCGGTGGCCAAAAAGTCTCCTGCTTCCACACCCAGTGCTTTAGAGACCCGTTCCGGCATCGGGCCGTGGACCGCGGAAAAATTGACGCCTCCCTTTGCAATATGACGGCCCTGCAGGATACGGGTCCGCCCCCCTCCGCCGGCCGGCCGCTCCCACAAATCTTCCTCAAAACGCCCTTTCCCGTCTGCCTGCTCTAACTGCCGACAAATATCATCCTGTAAGCCTTTGAAGTAGTGAATTATTTCCTTCTGGTCGGTATCCATCATTTTATTATTTTTGAGATTGACCTGAACAACTGCACATGAACGACCTAAATCATGCCCGGCCCCAATCAGTTAAACAAAATCATACTGCTCCTACTGCTGCCGGCCACACAGTGGCTGTCCGCTCAAAGCTTAGCTGTGTCAGACAGCCTGAAGGGTTTGCTCCACACCGTCCCTCCATCTTCATTGGCTCCCACCCTCAATAAAATCAGCTGGAACTACAGTACCGTAAATGCTGATTCTGCCCTACACTACGCCCGGGCGGGGGAAAAAGTTGCCAGAGAACAGTCAGACTCTTCTGCTTTGTCGCGTTCGCTCATCCTGCAGGGTATCGCGCTGCGTGCCCGAAGCGAAAAGCTTCAGGGGATTGCCCTGACCGAGCGTGCTCTTCAGATTACCGGATAAACTACAGCCTTGACTTTGCCCCTTCCACTGCTTTTTTGCTGTTGCCCGCAAATGCCTCCCCATCGATGACCACCACTGGCCGCTTCAGGAAAGTATACTCTTCCAGGATCAGCTTTTTATAATCCTCCTCGGAAAGTTCGCGCTCGTGCAGCCCCATCGGCCGGTATTTGCGGGAACGGCGGCTGAAAAGCGCCTCGTACGAACCGGCCATTTCCCGCAGTTCCTCAAGCTGGGCTTCGGTTAACGGTTCTGTTTTGATATCTTGCAATTCGAAGCCCTCGCCACCGTTGAGTTCTGATAGAATGCGCTGGCAGGTCTTACAAGTCGACAAATGATAAATCTTTCTCAATTTTTTTGGAAGCAAATATAACCAATGGCAGAAATTTCTCAAGCAGAGCTCATCCTTAATGCGGACGGCAGTATCTACCACCTCAACCTGCGCCCCGAAGACATTGCAACCACTATCATTACCGTTGGCGATCCAGGCCGGGTAGCCCGGGTATCCCGATACTTCGATGAAGTCCGCGTACGCAAGGAAAAAAGGGAATTCGTCTGCCACACCGGCCGTATCGGGCAGCGGGAAATCTCCGTACTGTCCACCGGCATTGGGCCCGACAATATCGACATCGCGCTGAATGAGCTGGATGCGCTGGTCAATATCGACTTTGAGCAACGAACACCTAAGCAGGAACACACCACCCTTGACATCATCCGGGTCGGCACTTCCGGTGCGCTGCGGGCAGACCTGCCCGTTGATAGTTTTGTAGCTTCTGCCTACGGCATAGGGCTGGACAATATGATGCGGTTTTACCACTACCGCCCCACCCTGCCCGAAGCAGAACTGGAGGACGACCTCAGGCTTTTTCTGCAGGACAAAATGGAACTGCCCTTTTATACCTGTGAAGGGAACGCAGAACTGTTACAGCAAATTGGCAAAAGCATGACGCCCGGCATCACGCTTACCGCAGCCGGTTTCTACGGCCCGCAGGGGCGTAAGCTGAGGCTTGCTCCCCGTTTTGACACACAGGCTATAGAGCAGCTGGGGCATTTCAGCTTCAAAAATACCTTCATCGCGAATTTTGAGATGGAGACGGCCTCCATTTACGGCTTATGCC
>CAJXXJ010000720.1 GCA_913062745.1 uncultured Phaeodactylibacter sp. | reverse complement strand
TTTTCGCTTACCAGATGCCACGCGCCTGCTTGTCTTTCGGGCTGAGTGAGTGCCTGACAGTGGGTACCGAGGAAGTGATTAACCCAGCTACTGTTGACCTCAACCTCTACCCCAACCCCGCTACCGAACAGATTACGCTGCAGTACGAAACGCCTGACTTTGAAGACTACAACTTCCGGATTTATAACGCGCTGGGGCAACTGGTCTACGACAATCAGCAGCACCCCAACCGGTTTGGGGACAAAACCCTGGAAGTAGACGTCAGCAACTGGCCACAGGGCATGTACGTCGTAACCATACGCCGCAACGAAGAAGAACTGGAATCCCAAAAGTTTATCGTAGCCTGGCCCGACTGATTGCGGGTTACTGCCGGAACACGTCATCCCGCAGGTTGCCGTAGCCGTCAAAGCTTTTGCGTAAGCTCAGCCATACGGAAAGGGCAACGCTCAGGGCTATACATACAAATATGACGACCATGATCGCCAGTTGGTAGCGTATAGCCGTGTCGGGGTCAGAGCCACCGATGATTTGACCGGTCATCATACCGGGTAAAAAGACAATGCCCAGCGTAGCCATGCTTGCAATGGAAGGGTTGAGCGCCGCCTTCAGGCTATCGCGGAAGAAAGGTATGACCGCCTCTCCCTGACTTGCTCCGGCCGCCAGCTGATACCAGTAACGGCTGCGGTTGTCCCGGAGCTGCCGGTAGAAATCAGAAATGCCCACCACAATCCCTTTCAGGGCATTGCCCAACAGCATCCCCCCTATGATGATGAGGTACTGCGCGCTGAATACATCCGGCAGACCGAGCAATACTCCGTTAAAGAAGAGCAGGATGGAAAGGCTTGAGAAAGTCAGGGACAGCAGGACGGGCCAGAGGAAACGCCGGTAGTTCAGTTCACTGTTATTGATCGCAGAAAAGGCAGCGAATACAATCATGCCCAGTACCCAGAGCAGATTGAGCCACCACAGGTCCCACCGAAAAAGGTAAATCAGCGCTACGCCTACCAGGCTCAACTGTACCGTCATGCGGATTACCGCAATACCGAGCCGGCGCAGCACCGGGATGCGGAAATACCAGGCCATGCCTGCCGGAATAAGCAGCAGCGCGTAGCAGAGCAGCATGCTCCACAAAGGTATCGGTACCGCTTGATCCATATTACAATTTTTGAATATCCACTTTTCGGAACCCCTCCCAGTCGCCCTGATGATCTACCGCAATGACTGTGGCGGAATCCATTTCGCGAAAACGCTGAATGACCATTTGCCGCAGCTCCGGGTCGAGAGCAGAGACCGGCTCATCGAGCAGGTAAAGCGGGCGCTGAAGCAATAGTACAGCGATGATGGCCAGGCGCTGCCGCTCGCCGCCGGATAAACGGCTGACGTCCTGATGCAGGGCCTGTTCGGGCAATCGAAAAGATTTAAAGTGCTGAAGAAAATCTGATTCGGTGTAGGAAAGATGCTGATTGCTGCGGTAATCAAGCAGGTCTTGCAGAAAACGGTAGGCGCTGCCGCTGCCAATCTGCACATCCTGGCTGACAAAGCCGGTTTTTTGGCGAAGGTTCCAAACCGTCTGTGCATTCAGCGGCTGGCCATCTATCTGAACCTCCCCGCTGTCCGGCTGTACAAAGCCCAGCAGCAGGCGCAGCAGCGTGGATTTGCCGCTGCCGGAAGGGCCGTGCAGCAGCACCTTTTCTCCGGAAGCCACAGACAAGCTCATGCCGCTGAAAAGGCGGTGGTTGTCAAATCTAAGATGGATATCCGACCAGCGGGCCTGCATTACTTTTGGCTCGCAGTGAGCGGGTCTGGCTTGGCGAGCACTTTGATCGCTTCCTGTATGGCAGCGTCTTGTTGGTTCCACACCGCGTAGAAGCCGCGGTCGTCGTACAAGTGCTTAGCGATACGGGCTTTGAGGAAACGCGCAATTTCCTCCCGCACCTCCTGCCGCACCGGCTGCTTCAGGTTGTTGCTCTTGCTCTGCGTGTATTCGATCAGCTCGTCCACCACATCGGGCGTGACCTTGAAGTGGCGCACAAAATCTTCCATCTCGTAGTCCTCCAGCTGCCCGCCGGCACCTGACATGTGGCGGAAAACAAATTGCGGGATGTACTGTCGCAGCTCCAGGTATTGCTCATCCATAGTCACAGAATCGATCGGGATGAAAATATCCGGCATAATGCCACCGCCACCGTAGACGATACGGCCTCGATCGGTATAATACTCGGTGCTGTCGGCGATAAACATTTTATCCTCAGACTGCAGCTCGCCGGTCTCGTAGCGGTCAAACATTTCGTGCTCGTACTGCTCCGGGTCTTCGTAATCTTTCTGAATAGAGCGCCCGGATGGCGTAAAGTAGCGCGCCACCGTAAGCCGCAGCGCGGAGCCGTCCCGCAGCTTATACTGCTCCTGTACCAGCCCTTTGCCGAAGGAACGCCGGCCGATGATCAGCCCGCGGTCGTGGTCCTGAACAGCGCCGGCCACAATTTCGCTGGCGGAAGCAGAGCCTTCGTCAATGAGCACCACTATATCTTTCACCGGGAAAAAGGAGCGCCCGGTAGATTCGTAATCGTTGCGGCCCACAGAGCGGCCCTCTGTGTAGACGAGCAGGCGGTCTTTGGATCGGAACAGCTGGCTGAGCAGGTTCGTCGCTTGCTGCAAGTAGCCGCCCGGGTTGTGCCGCAAATCGAGCACGAGGTCTTTCATCCCTTCCTGCTCGACCATCCGCTCGATCGATTTCATAAACTCCTCGTAGGTGGTCGCGCTAAAG
>CAJXXJ010000719.1 GCA_913062745.1 uncultured Phaeodactylibacter sp. | reverse complement strand
CTTCACCGGGCACCGGCCGAGCGCCGCGCAGGTGGAGCGCATCTGGGAAAAAATAGAGGCCGGCACCCGCGAGCAAAAGGACCTGCAGGCCCGCGTAGTGCCCCTGTGGCAGCGCCCCCGTGCCTGGATGGGCGCAGCGGCAGCAGTAGCCGCAGTCATTTTGGGCGTATGGGTGCTCTGGCAGGCGGACGGCCCGGAGCAGTACAGCACCGCTGTGGCGGAACAGCGCATAGTCGAACTGCCGGATGGCTCCCGGGTAGTCATGAATGCGGCGAGCAGCCTCTCTTTCAACGGAGAAGGCTGGCGTACGCAGCGCTCGGTTTATCTTGAAGGCGAAGCCTTTTTTGAAGTAACAGAAGGAGAGCGCTTTACGGTCACCACGCCCCGGGGCGACGTGGAAGTGCTGGGCACAAGCTTTAATGTACAAGCCCGGGACGGGCTGTTCTCCGTACACTGCTTTACCGGCAAGGTAGCCGTGCGCAGTCAGGGGCAGGAAGAGCTGCTGCTGCCGGCACAGGGCGTCCGCCTGGTGGATGACACCCTGAAGCCGCTGCGTTTCGAAGGGGAAGAAGCCGCCGCCTGGCGTACCGGCACACACGTATTCGAAAGCCGCCCGCTGGAGGAAGTCTTTGCCGAGCTGGAACGTCAGTTTGGGTACAAAATCAACTTTCCGGATGCCGTATCGCTGCGGCAGTACACTGGCTTTTTCGAAAGCGGCAACCTGGAAAAAGCCCTGCAAGCCGTATGCTGGCCGATGAACCTGAAGTACGAAATTCTGGAAGACGAAAAAAGAGTGGTTGTAAACTGATGATATGCCGAACCGCGCCCCGGGGCTCTGTGCCCTGTTGATCCTGAGCTGTGCCGGCCTGTTTGGCCAATCCGTTACCGTGACGAAGGCCTTTGAGCGGGCTCCGCTGCGGGAGGTGCTGCATGTGTTTGAAAAGGAATACGGTTTCCGCCTCGCTTATGAGGAAGAAGCGATTGCCGGGCGCTACGTGAGCATTCAGCTGGAGGAAGCCGGGCCGGGCGAAGCCTTTTACCGCATCCTGGATGCCGCCGGCCTGGATTATCTGGCGCTGGCGGACAATCAGATTCTTATTCGGCCACAGCCGCCTGCTCCGCCCTCCCCCTTACAGCGGGTCCGGATACGGGGGCGCATTACGGATGCAGACAGCGGTGAGCCCTTGCCCTTTGGCAGCGTGCTGTGGCAGGGGCATAGCCTCGGGGCCTGCGCAGATGCCGACGGCCGGTTTGAGCTGCTGCTGCCGGATACCCTTACGGAAATTATCCTTCAATCCCGGTACATCGGTTACGCCGGCAGTGAGCTGCGGGTAAGCCTCCCCACCCGTCAGGAAATTGTTATCCGCCTGGAGCCTGCCCCGGTCTCGGTACCGGAAGTGCTGGTGATTGGCTCATTGCCCTACCTGTCTTCTGATCCGGCTACGCAGTCAGACCGAATCCGGCCGTCCGCCAGCCTCCCCGGCCTGGGCGGGCAGCTCGACCCCATGCGGCAGCTGCAGTTGCTGCCCGGAGTAGCGGGCTACAATGATTTTTCTACCGGCCTGCAGGTGCGCGGCGGAACGCCGGATGAAAACCTGATGGTCTGGGACGGCATGGTGCTCTACAACCTCGACCACTTTTTTGGCATTTTCAGCGCAGTGGACGGGGAACTGGTGGAAGAAGTGCGGCTGTACCGCAACAGTTTCCCGGCTGAGTACGGCGGGCGCACCTCCAGCATTATTGAAATTGATGCCCCCAAAGAGCAGCCGGCAACGGCCAGCGGGCATGTGCAGCTGAGCAACCTGGCCGCCGCCGGGCACCTGGATCTGCCACTGGGCGAAAATATGAGCCTGCTGGCGGGCGGGCGGCTGACCCACAGCAACCTTGGCGAGTCGCCTCTTTTTGAAGCTTTTCAGCAGCAGCTGAGTGCGCCCGAAACAGATACGGAGCTGAATGCCCCGGCCCGGCTGATACAGGTACAGCCCGACTTCCGGTTTTACGATGCTTACGCAAAGTACCGCTGGCGCCCTTCCAAACGCAGCTACCTGGAAGCGAATTACTTCCAGAGCTATGACGCCTATAGCTATGCCTACCGCGATCAGTTCCGCATCCGGGCCGACGGGCAGCTGGGCGTGAATGAGGTGGAGGCAAGCGAAGTTGCCGACTGGAGCAACCAGGCAGCAAGCTTGCAGTTTATGCATCGCTGGGGGCCTGCCTTTGAAAGCCGCATCAGCATGTGCTACAGTACGTATCAGGAGACGGAGGTGACCCGCAGCAGCCTGAGCCGTGTCCGCATCGGTGGCTCGGAGCGGGAGCTTTTCGAAACCAACAACCTGCGGGATAACAGCCTGGAGGGCTGGCATTTCAACTGGCGTAATGAGTGGAAGCCCGACAGCAGTACGGCCTACCGCTTTGGGTACCGCTACGCCCGGGAAGCCACGCTTTTGACAATCGGCAATAACGACCTGCCCCTGCTGCGGCGCGATAACCGGGCGCAGCAGCACGCTCTGTTTGCCGGCGGTACTTACCGGCCCGGGGCACTGAGCTGGAGCTGGGCGCTGCACGCTACCTACTACGCCCGTACTGCTTCCTTACACCTTTCGCCCAGGCTGCGGGCCAACTGGCAGATCAACCCGCAGTGGGAATTGCAGGTGTCCCTGAGCCGTTACCATCAGTTTTTGCGGCGCTATTACTACGAGAACCGCTTCGGGCGCAGCGTAGCGGTTTGGACGATGGCGGACGGGCGAAACTTGCCGGTGGCGCACGCCA
>CAJXXJ010000718.1 GCA_913062745.1 uncultured Phaeodactylibacter sp. | reverse complement strand
CATGCGGTGGCAGCAGCAGGTGCACTGGACTTGCATCAGCCGCTTACCAATGCATCCCCTTTTCCCTATCTGCTCACCAGCAGTAAGAAATACGTGGGCATCATCCGGCAACTGCTGCAGGTAGCAGCGACACAGACTACTGTATACATAGAGGGCGAAACCGGTTCCGGCAAAGAACTCCTGGCGCGTGCCATACACGAAAACAGTACGCGCAGCGGGAAGCCTTTCGTTAAGGTCAATTGCGGAGCGATACCGGCTAACCTGGTGGAAAGCTACCTGTTCGGCCACAAAAAGGGAGCATTTACCGGGGCGCATAAGGACCGGGAGGGATATTTCAAACGTGCAGATGGTGGTACGCTTTTTTTAGATGAGATCGCCGAGCTGCCGCTAAGTACACAGACACGGCTGCTGAGGGTGCTGCAGGAAGGCACCTTTGAGCCGGTAGGCGGCACCAGCACACAATCGGTAGACGTACGGATCATTACCGCTACTCACCAGGACTTGCAGGCAAGGGCTCAATCCGGTGACTTTAGGCAGGATTTGTATTTCCGCCTTTGTGTCTTTCCGGTAAAGAATTTGCAGCTGCGGGGACGAAAAGAGGATATCCCTTTGCTCGTGCAGCATTTCTATCATCAATACCGTTCAACGGAGCAACAGAGCATCCGCTGGGTTGGCGCAGCGGATATGCAGCTGTTGATGGAGTATGAGTTTCCGGGTAATGTACGGGAACTCGGCAATATTGTAGAGCGGGCGCTTATTCTGTCGGAGGGCGATACGATGGCTATAGGCAGAAGCATGGACAGACACCAATAAACACAGCAACGGGCTTGCCGGGAAAGTTGAAACTCCGGCAAGCCCGTTATAATCATATTGTATGTATCGACTTACAGCCCAAAGGCTAAGCCCAGGCTAAGCTGAAAGCCCTGATTGTAAATGTCTCCTTCGAAAAAAGCGGTATCTTCAGCAATATCGGTGAAGCCGCGGTTGTAGCGCAGGTCGGTGTTGAGCCACAGCTCCTCCCCTACCTGGTAGTTGAATCCGATGCCTACGGTGCCGCCCAGCGCAAAGCTATTGTAGCTGTCGGTGCGGTCCGCTTCGTCAATTTCCGCTTCCAGTAATAAGCCGGGCTGCAGCCCGATGTAAATTTTTGGCCGGAAGGCATCTCCCACATCACGGAAGAAAATGTTGTATAAAATGGGCAGGCGCAGGTAAGACAGGTCGAGCTCCACCTCTTCTAAAGACTCAGCGCCCTCCTCAGCGTACAGCAACTCCACCGTCAGCCCGGAGCGTTCCCGTAAACTGAAGGTAGAGGTAATGCCGGCTACCAGCCCGAAAGCATAATCCGGCTCAATATTGTCTCCCGCCTGATTGGTGTAGTTGAGGCCAACTCTGGGGCCCACCGAGATCCAGTCCTGCGCCAGTAGTGGCTGTTGAATAAGCAGTAAAGTAAACAGTGTAATGATTCCTTTTAGCATTTTCATAAACTAGCTTTTTGGTTTGCTTGCTTAACCTGAGGGCTAAGGGCCATGTTCGAAAAGCGGGAGCCGTAGCGGTTTGCGGTTTACTTCTTAGCCACCTGAAATTTGAGGATGGAGACGAAGAAGACACCGCCAATGATATTGCCGATGGTTGACCACAGCTGTGTGGTCAGATAGTCACTTACTGTGATCTCATCGCTGGACAACAGCCCGGCGAAAACTTCTGTCGAACCGACGATACTGTGATGCAGGCCGCCCAGGCCAATGACCCCGGTGACGATGATGACGATGACGATCCGGGCAATGGTCTCTTTGGAGGAAGTCGCCAGCCAGGAGACCAGCCCCATCAGCCAGCCAGCCAGGATGGCACTCACCAGGATCAGCGGGGCAGAATAGTCGATGAGGTGATGGGCTATTTTTTCCAACGCATCGTAGCTCACCAGCCCTAAACGGGGCCCGATATAGGCGATAGCTGCGCCTATGACGTAACCGCCCAGGAGGTTTCCCACGTAGATGATGCCCCAGATACGGGCAAGGCTTTTTATGGACTCCCGGCCACTGAGCACCGGCAATGCCGCCAGTGTAGTATGCTCCGTAAACAGCGCTGAACGCCCCAGGATAACAAAGATGAACCCGATGGGATAAGCCAGCGCTGTTATGACTTGCATAATCTCCATGGAGACTTTTCCGGAAAACATGGTATACAGCACCCCGATAACCAGAAGGCTAAAACCCAGGTCAAGGCCGGCAGTCAGGGCTGAAAGAAACAACCCTTTGTTGCTGCGCCGGTACTCTGCTACACTTTCTTCTATCTGCTCCTGTATGATACGCTCCAGCGACTTGGGCCGGGTGATCGGGTCAGGGTCTTCCTTTGGAGATAAGGTAGAAGTGGATTTATTCTTGAGGGCCTGGTCTCTTAAATTTAGTCTGCTCATATTATTGTAACCGGCCCTTGCTATACCTATGTTCGGACTTTGATCATTATGACAGGAAACAAACATCGCCGGGCCGCGCCTCGTTCCATAGCAAAACCATTTGAAATTATGCTGAACCGACAATTAGAAGATAAGAAAGTGGCGATTCTGGCTACTAATGGATATGAAGAGTCAGAGCTGCGCCAACCGATGAAGCGCCTGGTAGACGAAGGGGCCACTGTGCATGTTATCAGCCTTAAGGAAGAGCCTATCCGTGGCTGGCACAAAGGCAACTGGGCAATGGAAAAAGTACATGTAGATCATACCGTACATACGGCTAATCCTGCGGAGTACGCCGGGCTGGTGCTGCCGGGAGGAG
>CAJXXJ010000717.1 GCA_913062745.1 uncultured Phaeodactylibacter sp. | reverse complement strand
ACTTTCATCTCCACTTCCTGGCTGAAGTTTTGGTCGACCGCTTCCTGCAATTCTGCCCAGCGGGTACGCAAGGTGGAAAAATGAGGGCTGCGCTTGACCTGCCGGTACTGCGCGGCCAGGCGGGTGCTGATGAGGTTGCGGTCTACCAGGTCAGCGATGACGCCGCCTTCTTCTTCGTCCCGGATAATCCGTTCTACTTCCCGGTCATCGGGGTGGAAAGTCAGGTCTACCTCTTTGCCGATTTTTTCCAGTACGCCATCCAGGTATTTAGCGCGCAGGGACTGGTAGCGGTCGGTGCCGCGGATGAGCTCCTTCAGCTGCTGTTTACGGATGGAAACCGGTATTTCGTGGTCGGAGCCGCTCGTGTATTCCCAGGGGTCTTTACGGACTACCTTCCAGGTTTCCCAGAATTTATCCTGCAGGCCCGCCATGTGGTTGCGCATCGTCCTTTCGGCAATACGCTGCATTTCCGGGTCAATAGTGGTGTAGATGCGCAGGCCGTCGCGGTAGATGTCGTATTTCGTACCGTCAGACTTGCGGTTTTCTTTGCGTTCCAGGATTGCTTTTACATCCTTGGCCAGCTCCATGCGGAAGTAGGGCGCGATACCGTCAATGTGGGTCTGCCGCTGAAAATTCAGGCCCAGCGGCTCGTCGAGCAGGCTTTGGTAAGTCGTTTCCTCGATCAGCTTATTCTTAAGCATTTGGTTGAGGACCACCGTACGCCGCTGCCGCACGGTATCGGGCCGCCGCAGCGGGTTGAAGAGGGAGGGGTTTTTGAGCATCCCCACGAGCATGGCGGCTTCGTGCAGCTGCAGCGAGTCTTGTGGCTTGTTGAAGTATATCTCAGAAGCGGCCTTGATGCCGTAAGCGCCGTTAATGAAGTTAAATTTATTGAAATACATCGCGATGATCTCCTCCTTGGTGTAGCGCCGTTCGAGGCGTACCGCGATGATCCATTCCTTGAGTTTCTGCAGGGCGCGCTCTGAGATGTTGCGGGACACCTGTTCGGTGAACAGCAATTTGGCGAGCTGCTGCGAAATGGTACTTGCGCCGCCTGAGCTTTTCTGCCCGAGCAGCACGGTTTTGACCGCCACGCGGCCCAGTGCCCGGAAGTCGATACCGCTGTGTTCATGGTACCGCTCGTCTTCCGTTGCGATAAGCGCATTGACCAGGTGAGGGGACAGTTCGTCGTAGTTGACCGGCACGCGGTTTTCGGTGTAGTAGCGGCCGATCACTTCGCCATTTATGGCAAAAATCTGGGAGGCTTCTTCGCTCTTTGGGTTTTCCAGCTGTTCTACGGACGGCAGGTCGCCGAAAGAGAGAAAGATGAAGAGCAAGGCGACGCCAGCCAGCCCGGCACCCGCCAGGTACCAAAGCACACGTAGGATGCGGCGGTATTTACCTTCCCGTTTTGCTTTGCCATCGTATGTTTCCATAGTATAGTTTAAGGTCTGATATCAGATCAAAAGTAGTGAATTCTACTGCAATTGGTTGTAAAAGTCGAGGCTCTCTTTGATCAGGCGCTCGGAGCAGTACTGATTGATCGCCGGCTGCCCGACTGCATGCAGCAGGCTAAAGTTAATGCTTTGCCCCTCATTCTTTTTGTCATTGCGCATGAGCTGCAGGTAATCCCGGTATCGCTCGGGGGCCAGAGGGCGGTGTCCGTAAATGCTCAGGATATAACGGCTGATTTGCTCCAAATCTTGTTCCGGCAGTGCTAATAATTGGTGGCTGAGCCATGCCTCGCAGACCATGCCGATGGCGATCGCCTCTCCGTGCAGCAGTGGGTCAGCGCTGTGCAGTTCTTCGCCTTCTATGCCGTGGCCGATGGTATGGCCGAAGTTGAGTGCTTTGCGCAGGCCTTTTTCGTAGGGGTCTTCTGCCACAATACGCTCTTTCACGCGAACGGAGTCGGGGATCAGGCTAATCCAGTCGGCGGCGTTCAGCTCCTGCAGCTGCTGCAGCTGAGCCCACTGCTGCGGTTCTTGTATGAGGCTGTGCTTGATGACTTCCGCAAAGCCGCTGCGCACTTCCCGCGGCGGTAGTGTAAGCAGGAAAGTTGGGTCAATGAGTACAGCCTGCGGGTCGCGGAACAGGCCGATGCTGTTTTTTACCTGCATAAAGTCGATGCCGAGCTTGCCGCCCACCGATGCGTCTACCTGCGAGAGCAGGGTAGTGGGGATTTGCACAAACGGAATGCCCCGCTTGAAGGTGCCGGCGCAGAATCCGCCCATATCGCCGATGACGCCGCCGCCCAGGTTGAGGAGGAGCGCATCGCGTCCGGCCTGTTGCTGCATGAGCTGTTGCCAGATGAGCTGACAGGTGCCGATGTCCTTGTGCTGCTCGCCGGACTGTATCTGAATGGTGTGGAAAGCCTGATCCTGCAGTGCTTCGCGCAGTTTGGGCAGGCAGTGTTCCCGGGTATTTTCATCCACAAGCACAAAGAGCCGGCCGAATTCCAGGCGCTCGAGCAGGGGGGGCAGGGTCTCCGTGACCGGGGCGATATGGATGTCGTAGGTGTCTAAAGATAAAATTGGCATTAGCAGTAAGTTTATTATCGATTGCAAACCTACTGAATAGGCTGCATCTTTGGTCTATGTTTGGAGCGGGTTCATTATGAAAATCAGGGATTTTGGTTCTGGCTAAATCTTTTTTAGCACGTTTGGCGGGCGTTTATATCCAGACATTTAGCGCCAGGGCCGGGAAAAAGCAAGGCGCCCTGAAAGGCAGCATATTGCAGATTACGAAAAGAAACACGGCCGAAAACCTAAAG
>CAJXXJ010000716.1 GCA_913062745.1 uncultured Phaeodactylibacter sp. | reverse complement strand
GGCAGCCTCGATCCGGAGCTGCAGATTGGCCCCGTGGTTCAGGTCGTCAGCGAGCGCTTTGCAGACCTGGGCGTACAGGAGGCCGACGGCAGCTTTACGGATGTACACGAACTCGGGCTGATCGAAGCCGGGCAGCCGCCCTTTGATGAGCAGGGGCGCATCTTTAATAAAGGAGCTGCTGATTTCAGCTTTTTACCCCAGGCCCACGGCATCAGCGTCAACCGGGTACACGGATACGAACCGGATATTGAAGCCCTACGGCAAAAGTACCCGGAAGCCCAGGTGGAAAGCATGGAAGGCGCAGCATTTTTCTACGCCTGTGCCATGGAAAGAGTGCCTTTCCTGCAAATCAGGGCTATCTCCAACCGGGTAGAAGCCCGGGACCGCTCCGCCTGGCGGGTGGAAGATGCGCTTACGGAGCTCAACCGTACTTTGGTGGAATTGGTGGAGTCTCTGTTTGTACAGCGATGAAATATTTCACTACCCCTACCCCACTACGAATTCCATCAGGGCAAGGAAGGACAAAAACAGTGCAATAAACAGTAACCAGAAATTCACATACGCCAGGACAGAACGAATTATTCTGCCGATTGGGCGAAAGCCCGAAAAGAACTGCCAGAACACCCAGAATGCGTAAGCCATTGTCAGGGCTATGGTTACCATGGAAAGAACACCATCTTCGCTCAGCCAGGCAGTGAGCAATTCTGAGAAAATATAAATGATGGCCTGCTGCCCGGTGATGTAAGCATTCAGAACGATATGCTCGAAGTAATTGTAACCGGCTTTACGGAACGCCAGCCAGGAGGCGAGCGAGTAGAGCGGTAGTAATAGCAGCGTGAAGTAGCCGTAATTCTGGCTAAGCCATCGCATGACCCTCATCGCGCTGTTCGATTCGGATATGGCATCGGCCCCATCCGAAAAGCCTGTCATAAAATCATTGACCACGGTATTGCTATCCAGCACTTTGGTAGCCAAAAAGTAGGCGGTAGACATGATGAGTACGTAGGCAATGGGCTTGAAATGCCGCCTGCGCTTCCCCTGCAGATACTCACGGATGCTGTGCCCGGGCCGCAGGCTAAGCATACGCAGGGTGTAGAGAAAACCCCGGTCGACCTGAAAAACACTGCCGGAAAGCTCCCGCACAAAGTTCGGGAAGTTGATCCGGTCTACCCCACCGCTTTGCCCGCACTGTGCGCAGTAGTACCCTTCCACCGTGTATCCGCAGTTTTTACAGTCCATTGGAGTGTACATTATTCAAGGCTTGAAATAGAGCCGGGCTTAAATTTAGGACGCATTTGCCAAAAAGGTAAAATAATTCCCTTGCTTTTCGCTCTCCCTGCCCTTTTCGCTACAGCAAAAAGAAAAGCTCCGCCTCCCTGGAACTTGGAAACTCACCACCCTACCCTTTCACCCGCTTCCGCCCGATAAACTGCACCCACTGAATAAAGTTGAACTCCAGGTGATCAAACATCAGCGGCTGACCCTCGATGTCAAGATGCAGATTAGGGAAGTAGCGCAGGTTGGTCCGCAGCAAACCATTGCCGGTCTGCGTCACGCGGATGTCCCAGCCGAAGGTGATGCCGAGAGCCAGTTTATTCGCACTGTAATCCGTACCATTGACGGAAGCGCGGAGGTGCTCGTAGGTAACAGCCGGGCCTACGTAAGGGACGAAGCCAAGGTAATTAAACAGAAACTTGACCGATTCTACCCCTACTGAATGCCGGCGCGTCCTGATTTCGCTGCCGAAACCCTCGTAGCGGTCGCCGTAGGTGCGGTAGGTCAGGTTGAGGTTCATATCGGGGCCGTAGAAGTACCGGCCAAAGCTGAGGTCCGGCAGGATGCTGGCGGAATATTCGTCATAGAAATACGGAAAATACTCCCGCAGGTAAGGCGAATAGCTCATCTGCAGGGCGGAAGAAGGGCCGATGCCGAAGAACCAACTGCTCAGCGCATCGTTTTGCTTCAGCAATTCGTAGGTTCTATTGAGATAAGCCACTGCTCTGGGATGGCGCATGGAGCGGTCAGAATCCACATAGCGCAGGAAGCTCAGATTGAAGGAAAGCGGGTTCAGCTCCACCTCTGCCTGTTGCGTGGGCGTGATGAAGTGGCGGAACCGGTTCTGATGATTGTAGTAGCCCGAGGCAGAGATGTGCCAGTGGTCAGAAGTGTAGGTCAGCCCAAACTGCAGCGGGTGGATGAAACGGCCGTAGCCCGGCACACCATTTCGGTATTCGCTGCCTTGCGCCTCCTGAGCAAAGCGTATGCGCCGGAAGCTGATGCCCACGAAGGGGCGGACCGTCTGTGGCCGCAACCGGAGCGGATAGATGCGCATGCCGGTTTCCACGCCCTGGTAGACCTCCAGATCCTGCAGCCCGGACGGCGTATTTTGCAACGTCAAAAACGAAAGCGGAAAGGATACATAGAAATCTGCGTGCCCCCAGAAATGCACTCCGCCTATGGTAAGCCTGGGCATGAAGGTGCTCCCGAAATCGAGTGGCTGCAGCTTGCCCTCGCGCAGGAGCTGCGTATTGCCGCCGGTGAGGTAGTTGAGGTCGCCGCCGTAGGTCAGCCAGGCGAAGCGGGTGCTGCGGTCGAGGTATTCCTGTGTATAGGCGCTGTCCTGCTGAGCGGCAAGGCTGAAGGCATAGCTCAACAGGAGCAGGCAAAGGAGGGTTTTCAAGTGTTTTTTCATTTCTATTCCTTTCCCTCTAATTTACGGTTTTTCCCCGATCTTGCTTCCCTGCCGGGAAGGATTGCGATGATTTCTTCAGCCAGAG
>CAJXXJ010000715.1 GCA_913062745.1 uncultured Phaeodactylibacter sp. | reverse complement strand
GCGATGCGTGCGCGGGTGCCGCGCTCGGCAAACAGGCCCTCTTGCTCGGCGCGTTCGCGGTCGCGCACTTGCTGGCGACGGGGCTCCTTGCATAAATACTGTGGCTGAGTTTGTACTGCCCATTTTCACGCGTGAATACATACGCGCTGCCATTAGATTCCAGGTAGTAGAAGTAGTAAGGGTCTCCCACTAAAATCCGGCTTCCGGAGTAATCCATAGCCACGGCATGCCCGAAAAAGCCGCTCCCTTCGAGGCCGGGAGACTTCATCTTGGGGCCTACGCGCTGCCAGAAAGGGCCATCAAGCGAGTACACTTCCACAAAGTTGTCATCCACACCGGTTTCCCCTCTCGCACTGATCGCGATATACTCCCCATCACCGGACAGGGCGATTGCAGCTCCAAACCCATCGTTGGGCGAGTCGCCGTAAATGGTGCCGCCAAATTGCTGCCATTCCCCGCTTTCAAGGCGGAAAGTCAGCACATTGCCTTCTGTGGGCTCACCAGACCACTGCCCGGGGGCACCAGCTGCCAGCACCGTACCGTCGGCCGACAAAGCGACTGCATACCCCATGTGTTGATCTTCTATACCGTAAATCGGGCTGCCTACCGGCATCCACTGCCCGCCTATCTCGGTAAATACCGTGACTTTGCCGCAGTCTTCCGCCACGGTATCATCCCGGCGGCTCCCCACTGCGAGTGACTGCCCGTCTGCGGACAGCGCTACATCGAACCCGAACCACTCGGCCTCAGATTCACCGTACAGATGTGCGATCAGCTCCCACGTTGTTCCGTTGTATTCGTACACCGTAACAGAACCACCGGGCGCCGTCACTATTGCTCCGCAAGCCAGCCGTTTGCCGTTTGCCGATATACTTACGGAGTACCCCTGCAGCACGGCAGCCGGATCGCTTACCGGTGCGCCGACAGTTTGCCAGTCGCCATTAACGTAATCGTATACCCACACGGCACCTTGCTCCTCACCGTCGAATTCCGTACGGGGCGCGCCGACGACCAGCCGCCGCCCGTCTGCAGAGAGGTCGACATCGTAGCCGTACCAGCTGCCGGGCGCATCGTCTGTCAGGCCCTCGCCCAGGGGCGACTGGCTATGCAGGGAAATAGAAAGAACGCACAGGAAGAAGAGGAAAAAAGATTTCATAAGCGGAGCCTTTCCCTCAAAATAAGCAATCCGGGGGTTTTAGCATAAGCAATCCTTCCTTTTTCATGAGGGAGGGGGCCCCGGCCACTAACGATAGAACAGCAGCGGAAATACCTCACCTTTTGCGAAAGCCTCCTTCCCCCTCGGCAATTCCAGAAAAGCATCGGCATCTACCAGGTTAGCCAGGTCACCGGAGCCTTTACCCTCAACCGGGCGGGCCAGCAGCTGGCCCGTCTGTTCGTCGTACCTTGTTTTTACCTGCAGGAAATAAGTCAGGTCTGCGCGGAAGTGGAAATCTTCGGTGAGCACCGCGCGGGCGTAGGGCATAGGAGACAGCCCGAGGCATTGCCGCAGCCACGGGTGGACGTAGCGCTGCGTGCACATAAAGGAAGAAACGGGGTTGCCCGGCAAAGCAAAAACGGTACACTTGCCTTCTACGTCACCGAACCAAAAGGGCTTGCCCGGCCGCTGCTTTACCTTATGGAAGTGCTTCTGCACGCCCAGGGCCTCCAGTGCTTCCGGCACATAATCAAATTTGCCTTTGGACACCCCGCCGCTCAGCAGGATGATGTCATATTGCTCGATGCAACGCCCCAGCTCCCGCTTGGTGGCCTCCAGCTCATCGTCAATGTGCAACCGGTCGGCTTTCACGCCCCAGCGGGCCAGCGCCATTTGGATGGTGTAGGAATTGGAAGAGCGGATCTGATGGGGGGCCGGCTGTTCGTGCACCTCCACCAGTTCATCGCCGGTAGAGACAATCACGGCACTCGGCATTTTAGCTACGGAAAGGGTGGGCAACCCGACGGTGGCGGCCACGCCGATTTCTGCCGGCGACAGCACTGCTCCCGCCTTCACGATCAGGCTGCCTTCCTGCCGGTCGAGCCCCTGCAGGTGGGCGTTTTGACGGGCTTTCACCTTCGCTTCGGGCAGCAGCTGAGCCTGACCATCCCGGATGTCCACATCTTCGTAACGGATGACGGTGTCTGTGCCTTCCGGCAAAACGGCGCCGGTCATTACTTCCAGGCAGGCCTCCGGGTTTTGCAGCCGTTGCTGCGGGCTGCCGGCTGCCTGCGTCCCTTCCACCGGGAAAGCCCGCTGCCCGGCTTCGTAGGCCGCCCACTGTATAGCGATGCCATCCATGCGCACCTGCGTGTAGGGCGGGAAGTCCCGGTCGGCGCGGATATCCTGCCGCAGTACCCGGCCACTGCATTCCGCTAAAGGGAGTTGTTCTGTACCGAAGGAGCGTACCCGGCTGAGGACAATCTCGGTGGCTTGCTGTATGTCGATCATTGATAATTCGCTTTTGGCTGGCTTTAAAGTGAAGTCAATTTCGAAGGTTAATTCTGATTATCTTTTTGGCCTGAGCTTCTTCACTAAGTAGGACTTCCTCAATAAATGGGACTTTGCTTTTCAAGCTTTTGTACCTGTTATCCTTTGGGATCAACACGATCAACTTGAAACTAAATTTATCCAAATTCAGGAGCTTGCTCTGTCCTCTTTTTCTGTTACCCCCCAATCGTCGACATCGACTCCTGCACCGGCAAGCCAAACGACCGGTTGCGCTCCGCCTCCCAGCCATCTTTGGCCCGGTTGCCCAGCGCCTCCAGAAAGGTAGACTTTAATTGT
>CAJXXJ010000714.1 GCA_913062745.1 uncultured Phaeodactylibacter sp. | reverse complement strand
CACCCCACTGCTCCGCGAGATAGGCGGCCAGTGCAGGCTCCCAGGTCTCACCCTGTGCGCTCGGCACCGTGTAGCCGGTTTCCGTTTTGACGAGAGAGACGGAGGGCTCATCCTTGATTTGCTCCAGCTTCCACTCTTCCTTCGGATACTGCTTGTACTGCTTGAGGTATTCGTCGATTGGCAGCTCCACTACTTCACCGGAGGTTTTGTTCGTCATTTTGTAGGCGATCAGCTCTGCGTTGTTTTCAGCCAGGTCTTCCAGTTTTTGCTCCAGATACACATTAGCATCTACGTGGAAGGGGCGGAAGTCAGTGTGCGGGATATCCCACATGTAGTTGCTGAAAGAGTAAGCCAACAGCCCGGCGGTACCCAGCAGTACAATTGCGGTACGCGCTCCTGCTCCGAACAGCTGATGCATTTTGCCGTGGAAGAGGACAAAGAGTACAGATGGCACAAGCAGGAAGACGTCTTTGAGGAAAGAAGTCTTAGGCTCCAGCTTGATAAAGTCGCCGAAGCAGCCGCAATCTGTCACTTTCATATTGGTAGCGACGTAGGGGCCCCATTCGCTGAATTGGAAAAAATTGACATCGGAGGGCACGTAGCCGGTCAGGTAGGTGAAGCCGGTGAGGAAAGTAAAGAACAGCACCAGCAGGAAAAAGGCCCAGGCGGTAAACTTGCGCGCCGAACCAATGATCAGCATAAGCCCCAGCACGATCTCAAAGACGATCATGAAAACCGAGAAGCCAATGGAAAGCTCCGCAAGCTGCGGGAACATCGGTGCCAGAAAAGAGAACCAGGTACCGGAGAATGTGGATTCGAACTCCGCAAAGTACTGCTCCATTTTGTAGGCTGTGCCCAGCGGGTCCACCGCTTTCACCCAGCCGGAAAATATGAAAAGCGCCCCGCAGAAATTCTGCAGGAAGCTGATTGGCCAGTTTTCCACCCTCCGGAGCCCGAGGCCAGTGATGAGCGTAAGTAGCAAGGCAGCGATCGCCACCGATAAAACAAGTGTGCCGAGTGTCATGATGAGGCGTTTTGTTCTTCTATCTTGATAAGTGCAAAAATAGCATAATTGATGATGTCGAGGTAGTTGGCGTCCAGGCCTTCTGATGCCAGGGTCTGCCCCTCATTGTCTTCTATTTGGCGTACCCGCAGCAGCTTCTGCAGGATGAGGTCTGTGATGGAGGAGACCCGCATGTCGCGCCAGGCTTCGCCGTAGTCATGGTTTTTGGCCTCCAGCAATTCCCGGCTGCGTTCCAGCTGCCGCAGGTAATGCTGCAGCGTATCTTCCACGGGCAATTCCAGCGGGCTGTCTTCCGGCAGCTCCAGCTGTATGAGGGCGAGGATGCTGTAATTGATCAGCCCCATGTAGTCCTCCTCCACGCTGTCCGCCACGCGCTGTTTCCCCTTCTCTTCTATGCTGCGGATGCGCTTGGCTTTGATATACAGCTGATCCGTCAGAGAAGAAGGCCGGAGTATGCGCCAGGCGGTGCCGTAGTCCCGCGTCTTTTTTTCAAAGATGGAGCGGCATCGCTCGGCGATTATTCTAAACTGCTCGGCGGTTTTTTTCAAGGCTTAAGTGGTTTTGCCACAAATATAGATGACAATAATCGGAATAATAACTCGCGGCTGCTGTTAATGGCTGTGCAAGCTTTGTTAACACTTTGTAAATTCGGACGGCTTCTTCTTACTTTTGCCGAATGGCAGCTACAAAAGACACTTACCGGACCCTGGCCGGGCGGTCTGTGGGAGAGTTTCGCGACCGCGGCAGCAAGTTTATCGCCTACGCTTATCCGTCATTTTCGGAAGAAGACTGGAAAGCGCAACTTTCGGAAGTCAAAAAGGAGCATCCCAAGGCCCGGCACCACTGTTACGCCTTCCGGCTGGGGCTGGACGAGAACAATTTCCGCGCCAACGATGACGGAGAGCCCAGCGGTACAGCCGGCCGGCCCATACTCGGGCAGATCGACAGTTTTGAGCTGACCTATACGATGGTAATTGTAGTCCGCTACTTTGGCGGCACGCTGCTGGGCACTTCAGGCCTGATTAATGCCTACCGGGAAAGCGCTGCTGCTGCTCTTTCCGCTGCCGAAATAGAGGAGCGCACCGTGGAGGAAGTCTACCGCCTGGCCTTCGGGTATCCGCTGATGGGCGATGTCATGAGCAGCGTGGAGGGGCAACAGCTCAATATGATTGATCAGAATTTTGCGGAAACGGCAACCGTGGACATCGCCATCCGCCGCTCCGAAGTGCAGCCTACCCTGCGCAGGCTAAAGGCAGCTATCGGAAAGCTGTATCTGGAAGAAGTAGACGAAGATACGGCTATCGAAGGCTTGACAATCGAATGGCTAAAGACCATTTAGGGCCCCTCATAAGGCCAGCTCCCCGACCACTTCTTCTTCCGGCTGCAGCAGGTGCGTCTGAAGGAAAAGAATTACCGCCTTATTGTAAAAATCGCGGTTTGTTTTTTTGCGGAAGCCGTGCCCCTCGTTCAGGGCGTTCATGTACCAGACCGGAAATTGGAAGCTGACCGGGCTTTGATCCGGCAGAGATTTCGGATAGTAAAAGATATTGCCAGGAATAAGAATAGGGTCAAGTCCTTGTTGTTTCAATTTGGGCTAGATATTCCTGAACGCTTTACCATAGCACAAACAAGATATTGGTCCAAGACTTATACAGCGTGGCTATTGAACCTTTCCAATGATGAACCGTGTATCAGTGGGGTCATTAAGAACTATGTGCAAATAGTCAATAACCTGAGAAAGGAGCTATTGAGCATCAAC
>CAJXXJ010000713.1 GCA_913062745.1 uncultured Phaeodactylibacter sp. | reverse complement strand
TGGGGAACAGAAGGACTGGACGGAGCAGCCGTGGCCGCGCTTGGCCCGGGCAGTTATCAACTGACGGTCACAGATGTACAGGGAACTGCCAAGACCGCCGAAGTCAGCATTAGCGCACCGGAACCGCTGCAGGCAGATTTTGCCCGCATAGAGCCGGCTTTCAGCGAAAGCAGTAATGATGGCCGGGCTATTGCAGCAGTCAGCGGCGGCACTACTCCATACACTTATCAGTGGTCTAATGGCACTACCGCTGCCGAAGCCGGAGAATTGCCGATCGGGCAATACAGCCTGACCGTCACCGATGCCAATGGCTGTACCGACAGTAAATCATTTGAGATCAAAGAGCGGGCAATCAAGGAACTGACGCAGGCCGTAAGCAGCGGGCAGACCATTCAGATGCAGAAACTGCAATTCCAGGCGGACAGTACCAATATTCAGGAGTCCGCCAAGCCTATCCTGGATGAAATTTATCTGTTTCTCAAAGACAACCCGAGCATCGTAGTGGAAATCGGCGGGCATACCAATAACCTGCCGCCCGATGAATACTGCGATCAGCTTTCCACTGCCCGCGCCCGTGCCGTTGCAGAATACCTGGTAGAGAAGGGCATACCCAGCAAGCAGGTTTTCTACAAAGGCTACGGCAAGCGCGAACCCTTATTTACCAACCGTACCGAATTCGGCCGAAAACGAAATCAGCGGGTGGAAATCAAGATTATTCAGATGTAGCGGGCTTGACTTTCTCAAGCAGGCGCAGCAATCCGCGGAATGGGACGAGTTCCCATTCCCGCTGCTGCCGCAGCTCAAAATCAAGTTCGTACAGCTGCCGCTCCAGGAAGAACGTTTCCTTCATGAGGCGCAGGTCTTCGGTTTCTGCGGGCAGCAGATTATTGGCACTGGCAATTGGGCGGTAGCCCTCGATGAAGGCGCGCTCAAGCGTTTCGTACCAGGCCTCTGCCCAGGGGAGCAGCGGGCTGTCCGTTAGTACCTCCGGTTTGATGTGCGTATGCAAGGCTGCGAGTGCCGCGTAGTACAGCGAGCTGCCCAGGCTGACGAGGTCGCTGATGGGCGATTTGCGTAAGCGCAGCTCACTGAAGCTCCGCAACCGGTCTCCTTCAAAATTGAAGAGGATAAACTCCCGGCCGGTAAACAGCACCTTCTCCAATTGCAGGTCACCGTGGATGCGGATTTTGGTAGCATCAATCTTGTGGTCATAGATGCGGCGCAGGCGTTCCAGCAGCAGTGGGCGTAATTTCTGCAGCTCTTGCTTCTGCTCTTCCGTAAGGCGGTCGCTTTTTTGGATTTGCTGGTAAGTGGAGCGCAGCTGTGAATTCCAGGCGCTGAAAAGGGAGCGCTGGTAATGCAGCGAAAATTGCTCCGTCTCAAAACCCTTCTGATCGGGAGCCACCACGCCCTGATGGAATCTGCCTACCGCCTCACCCAGCAGGCGGGCACGCAGCAGCGGCATATCGCCGACGCGCTGCTTGATGCTTTCTTCCGGGCTCTCGTCAAAGTCTTCAGATTCGATATCAACAGACAGCTGCTCGATATAGCGGCGGGCACTATCGTAAAAGTACTGCCAGGCCGTCCCCTGATTGGTGACATAAGGTTCCAGCATCGCGAGGATATACGGCTGCTTGCCTTTAGCCTGATACTGCAAATGGCTAAGGTAGCCGGGCACTGGTAATTGCAGGGCTTCGCCATGCCGGTTGATCTCGTACTCCGGGTTCAGCGCATCCTCCAGCCTACGGAATATCTTCAGGAAGTAGCGGTCGCCAAAAGCCAGGGCACAGTGGTTGCTGCGGGTAGGGATGATGCGGGCCGGCGGCAGTTGAGGGTCAGCCGGGCGATCTTCCAGCGCTTCACTGCGGACAAATTCGAAACCCTGCGGCAGCTGCCCGTTGCCCTCCAGCAGGTAGCGCAACAGGTAGTTGCGGAATCCAAAGCTTTCATCCGCTTCGAAAAGGTAGCCTTCCTGCTCATCTCCCCGAATCTGACAGAGAATTTGCCCTGCACTCGGCGCATTAGGCTGCCGCTGATAGTCGCCTTTACGCATGGACAGCGGCATGAAATAGCGCTCCGGAAAGCCTTCGGTATAGATAGTCTTGATGATCAGGAGCAGGGTGCGGCCACCCTCGTAGCGCAGGGCTTCCGCCTGTTCGATTTGTACCTGCTCCAGTTTACGCCCGTCGATATTATATTTGTCGGTGCGCTCCAGAAACTGCTGCACCAGCCGCTGCAGCGTTGGGATGTTCTTTTTATCCTGTGCAAATTCCAGCCATGACTCGGGGCGTAGCCGAATTTCCGGCACCGCATCCCGGCCTCTGCCATTCTGATAAGCCGGCTCAAGGCTAAACCAGTAGTAGCCATAGGGGCCCACCGTGAAGCGGTTCTGCCCCCGCGTGATGGGCGGGAAATTAGTCTGCCCGAATGCTTATACGGGGCGGTAGCGCTCAAATTCCGGCATTTCCAAATCCACCGACTGTGCGTGGCGCGACAGATTGGCGATCACCAGCAGATGCTCATCCTCGTAGGAACGGGTGAAAGCCAGCACCTTGGCATTCTCCGGAGACAGGAATTTAATGTCTCCGCGGCCGAATGCTTTGAAGCGGCGGCGGATATTGATGATACGCTTCATCCACCAGAGCAGGGAAGAAGAGTTGTTTTGCTGCACCTCCACATTGACGGTGCTGTAATGGTACTCCGGGTCATTGATGAGCGGCAGGTACAGGCGGTGGGGGTGCGTATTGGAAAAGCCGGCATTGCGGTCTACGTTCCACTGCATCGGC
>CAJXXJ010000712.1 GCA_913062745.1 uncultured Phaeodactylibacter sp. | reverse complement strand
TGAGCAGCGCCTGTGGGCCCACATCGAAGGAGTCCCGGCTCATTTCTGCAGACATAATCTTTGTGCCCCAGCCGTTATTGCCTTTCATATACTCCCCGGTAAACCAGAAAGTGCGGCCATTGGATGGGTCGAGCGACATGCTCGCATAGTCGCCCCAACGGGATCCAAAGGGGCTGCTCAGGCCGGTAGCAAATTCAAATTCCTCCACCGTCATGCTGCCAGGCGGGTCGGAGGCGCGCCGGCCAGTCATGCGCAGGGACATATTCTTATTCGGGCCGCCCGCCGAATAGGCCAGCAGTATATTGCCGTTCAGATCCATTGCGATGCCGCCCACAAAACGGCTCAGCCCATCGTCTTTAGCATAAGTGCCTTCCTGCTGAATGCCCCATTCGCCCCCCGGGGTTTTACGCAGCTCCATCCACCGCAGCCCGGCCCGGTCATTGCCGTCTATATCAACCGCAAAGTTGAGCACGATAGACTCATGACTGCCGAAGTTAAGATATGGCACCCGGTGCAGAATGATATCCTGCAGCGCATCCACCCGCACCCCGCTCGGCTGTTCAATACAGTTGATAAAGAAACCACCTTCCGGGCACAAGCCGCTATCGAAGGGCGCACCTGTCAAATCTGTCGGCCCGCTAATAAAACTGTTATCCGAATCTGCCCAGTCGATATTCACCGACCAAAGCTCCACCTTGTCTTCCCCGCCCAGCCAGGCATCGTCGTACAGCCGTACCACGTAGCCCGGGCTGCCCGGTGGCGGCGGGTTATTGCCATCCCAGTCCACCGGAGTAGCTACTTCAAAGGTGACGCCACTGCCGAACTTGGGGATGCCCAGGCGCTGCACCTCCGCTTCCTGCCCCTGCAGCATGGCAGAACGCTCCAGCGCATAGACCGGGATGGTCGGCGAGCTGGGCTCATTGGTCGTCACGATGTAAGCATTGTTCCAGACCGAATACTTGGGGTAGTCCGGAAAGCCCGGCGTTACTACCCGGTATGCATAGTAGCTGCCGGCCGGGTCTGCTGTTTGAGAAACCGCAATCAGCAAAGCGTTTCCGCCGCTCTGAAACTCCGTAACCAGCCAGCGCCCCGCAAACTGATCGTAGAGCACGATCGGGTCGCCTAAGCCGGATACGTTGAAAGTACCCCACAGGCTGTTCAGGCTGGGCAGTTTGAAGGAAAGCTCCCCATCCGCATTGTAAACGGAAAGCTGCGCCCCCAGAGAGCTGTTTGTCATTTGCACAAACACTTCCCCGTTATGGTCGCCGCAGGGGTCGGGCGGGTTGACAATTTCCGTCATCTGCCCGGCGCCGTCGAAATGCTGCAGCGGCAATAGCTCGAATACGCCACTGCGCGCATTGCTGTTCTGGTAGAGCGGATCGGGCCCCTGCGGCGCTGCACGTCCTGCTTCCGGGCGCGGCATGCGGATACTGCCGGTGAAGTTGGGCACTTCCCGCGGAAAGAGCTGTTTGTCTTTTTCCTCGGGAGCAGAGGCAGGCAGCGGCTTCCGGGCAAGGGCGCGCAGGGTAGGGCTTTCGCCCAAAAACTGAGCGTTGCCCGACTGTGCGGGGTATTGCTGTGGGCCGGACTGAGCACTCAGAAATGCAGGGAGCAGGAGGAGCAACAGAATTCGCAATAGCATAGTTTCCAGGTGTGTGAATGAGTGATAGTTGAGCGGCTGCACCGTAGAAAGCCGGCGAAACCGCACCTCAAGATAAAGGTTTGTCCGCCAAAGTAGGTAAAAAAGCGGCCCCTGCGTACCTTTGCACCAAAAGAAGACAACTTATGCCAAGCCTTGCCAACGCCCTGATGGAGACCCGCTTCGAGCTGCCTGGTCAGACCAGTTTTTACCGCGGTAAAGTGCGGGATGTGTACACCGTAGGCGGCCTGCTCGTCATGGTTGCATCAGACCGCATCTCGGCATTTGATCACGTGTTGCCCCGCGCCATCCCCTACAAAGGGCAAGTCCTCAATCAAATCGCTACTCATTTTTTGCGGGCCACCGCCGATATCTGCCCCAACTGGATGCAGGACAGCCCGGACCCCAACGTGACAGTCGGCCACGCCTGTACGCCTTACAAAGTGGAAATGGTCATCCGCGGGTACCTCGCCGGCCATGCCTGGCGCGAGTACAAAGCCGGTAAGCGGACTCTGTGTGGAGTGCCTATGCCGGAGGGGATGAAGGAGAACGACCCTTTCCCGGAGCCCATCATCACCCCCGCTACCAAAGCGGAGGAGGGGCACGACGAGGATATCAGCCGTGAAGCGATCATTGCGCAGGGGCTGGTGCCGGAATCCGAGTACCGCCGGCTTGAGGCCTATACCCGGGCGCTTTTTCAGCGCGGCACGGAGATGGCAGCGGAGCAGGGCCTTATTTTGGTGGATACCAAATACGAATTCGGGCAGCGCGATGGTGAAATTTATCTCATCGACGAGATTCACACGCCCGACAGTTCCCGGTACTTCTACGCGGAAGGCTATGAGCAACGTCAGGCGCAGGGCGAACGCCAGAAGCAACTCAGCAAGGAGTTCGTGCGCGAATGGCTGATGGAATATGGCTTTCAGGGCAAAGACGGGCAGAAGATGCCTGTCATGCCCGACGACTTCGTGGAGCGAGTCTCCGACCGTTACATCGAGCTGTATGAACGCGTGACTGGCCGGGCCTTCCAGCGGGCTGACGCCTCGCAAATCGAAAACCGCATACAGCGGAATATTGAGCACTACTTATCCAACCAGTAATTCAGTTGCTCCAGCAATTGACCGCACTGCCGCTCGGCGTAGCTGCGGTAGTAG
>CAJXXJ010000711.1 GCA_913062745.1 uncultured Phaeodactylibacter sp. | reverse complement strand
TGCTTATCAGGAGCACCCCAATCAGGCGATACGGGAGCTGACCGATGATTTGTTCCCGGCTATGGAAAAAACGCTGGTCAACATTCCCCGGGAGCAGGATGAAGCGCTGACAGAATACCTGCTGCAGATGCGACGCAGCGAACTGGCAGACGAACCGCTGCCCATTTTTGCGCACCGCTTTGAGCCCCTTCAGGCGGAACAGGCGGTGGCGGATAGGGTCAGCCGGATGCCGGAAGAAGAAAAGGAAGCTCTGCAAGAGCAGACAGAGGCCTACTTCGAGCGGCTTGGGCAGTTTGGGCTGAGCGACCGTGCGCTGCTGGAGGGCCGTACGGCATCTGCTACAGACCGCCTGCTGTTGGTGCTTGGCTGGCCGTTCTACACCCTGGGCCGCCTGCTCAACTGGCCGCTGATTTGGCCCGGCAGGCATATTTCACAGACTAAGGTGAAAACGCATGAGTTCATAATGCCGGTGCGCTGGGCGGCCACGCTGGGGGCTTATCTTGTCGCAGCGGTGTTGGCCTTGGCCCTCTCGGCAGTTTTTAGCTGGTGGATACTGGCTGCATATCTTTTGGTGGGGGCGTTGGGCTGGCTGGCGCTCTACTACCGGGAGTTTCGGGAGCGGGTACGTGGGCGGCAGCGCATGAGTATCGTGCCCGAGCCGCAGTTGCAGCGCTTGCGGGAGATGAGGGAGGCGATTTACGAAAAAGTGGAAGTGTTGGGCTGAAAGCGCAAGCCGGGCCTGCCTGAGCAATTGTTGCGCCTTTGCCACGAATATTGGCCCCTTCCCCTCTAAACTTAATATTGGCTTAACATAGGTTAGCCTGCAAGACTACCGATATTTTTAATTTTACGGCTCTTTACAAACACAATCCTCGCTAAATGGATCCGTCATTGTTCTTTATGTGGTTTGGCTTTATACTGGCAGGGTACTCCGTAGTGGGTAACGATAGTATTCAGACCCTGGGTACCTTTCTTTCCTCCAATGAAGAACGCCCCTGGTACGTGCTGTGGCTGTTTGCCGGCGGCATTCTGGCCGCCACGCTCATCTATGGCTGGTACACCACCGGTGGTGATGTTTCTTACGGCAGGCTGAGTAAATATCCCTTACCGGATCCATTTGCCTGGTATTACCTGCTCCCTCCGCTGGTGTTGATGGCGCTTACGCGAACGGGTATACCGGTGAGCACCTCCTTCCTCATCCTCACCTTCTTCAATGAGAAGAACCTGGTGGACATGACCGTCAAGTCGATGCTGGGCTATGCCGTAGCCTTCGGTGCGGCAATTGTGGTCTACTTTGCGGTAACGAAAACGGTGGAGAAGCGCTTCATTGAGACGCAAATAACCAACCGGGAGCGCAGTTACTGGGTACCGCTGCAGTGGCTGTCGACCGGCTTCCTGTGGTCGCAGTGGCTGATACAGGATTTTGCGAATATCTACGTCTACCTGCCGCGTGATATCCGGGGCATCAACCTGGCGATATCGCTCATCATTCTCTTGGTGCTGCTGGCGTATATCTTCTACAGCAAGGGCGGCGCAATCCAAAAGATTGTCAAGGCTAAGACCAATACCGTAGACATCCGATCGGCGACCATCATCGATGCGATCTACGGCCTGGTGCTCTTCTTCTTCAAGGAGCTCAGCAATATCCCGATGAGTACCACCTGGGTATTTATCGGTTTGCTGGCCGGCCGGGAGATCGCCATCCGCTATCAGTTGGAGAAGAAGGTGTCACGGAATATCGTGCGTATGGTCTTTTCTGACCTGGGCAAGGTGTTCTTTGGCCTGGTAGTCAGCATTCTGCTGGTATTCCTGATCAAGTACCTGGCGGTCAATTAGATAATCTCCTCAAATTCATCGTCTTCCTCAATCTCAGGCTGGAAGCGCTGCAGTACTTCCTGATGGAGCTGCCGCAGCGCTTTCATCTGTTCCATCACCTGTTCCTGAAATCGCTCGTCCACCAGTTTGCGGATATCGGCTGCGCTATTGATCGCCTCGCTTTTGCGAAACTTATAGGCTTGCTCGATGGTGCCGTCTTCAAACTTGACGGTAAAGCGGTTGTCCATCTGGAAAATGGTAATCTTCAATACGGGATGCTCAATTTCGCCGGCAATGCGCATAAACTAGAACGTTTTGATATAATTGCTTAATGCATCGTATACAGTCAGCAGCTGCGGATGGTTCGCGAGCTGAGCGCGGTGCCGGGAGAGGGTGGCCTCATCTCCGCGTATGGCGGGCCCGGTCTGCACCGCTTTGGGTGTGCTGTCGGCAGCTTTTCGTATAGTTTCCTGCAGCAGGGGCAGCAACAGTTCAAAGGGAGCGCCTTCTTCTTCCGCAATATCGTGTGCACCCTGCAGCACGGCATTTGTGAAGTTGTTTACAAAAACAGCGGCCAGGTGGAGCGCCGCCCGCTGCTCATCCGAGATGATCTGCGCCCGGGAGCTGATGCGCTGCGCCAGTGCGAGTAAGGCTGCTTTCCCTTTTTCATCCGAAGCGGTAATGCAGAGCGGGATTTCCGACATCTCCACAGCCCGGTTTCGGTTCATGGATTGCAGCGGATAGAAGACGCCGTAGCGTACGGCGTAAGGAGCGAGCACGGAGGAGGGTGTAGCCCCGGAGGTATGCGCGATCAGTGTTTCGGGCAGGATTTTTCCGGCCCGGTGGAGGTCGCGGGCTACAGCGGCGATAGCGTCATCTTTCACGGCCAGCAAGTAGAGCCCGCGGTGTGCTTCCAGATGCTGCAGCTCATGGCAGGGCCGGGCACCGATGGCTTCCGCAAAAGCAGCAGCTTCCTCCG
>CAJXXJ010000710.1 GCA_913062745.1 uncultured Phaeodactylibacter sp. | reverse complement strand
AGCCCTTCCTTCTGCTTCCGCAAAAACTGCCGGATTTCGTCCGCCCGGGGCGTTTCCTGCAGCCTGCGGTCGGTCACATAGGTGAGGTAATCGTTGGTGTTTTGGATGCCCCAGGGGGTGTTGTTTTTCCAGGCCCCTTCGCCGCGTATAGCTTGGTACAGGGTATCGGCACTAGGGTCCACAACTACGCCCAGCTGAGGCGTTCCGTCTTTGGCAACCAAAGCAATGGATACGGAAAAGCCGGGCTGCTTCCGGATAAAGGGCAGCGTGCCGTCCATAGGGTCAACGCACCAGAAAAAGTCTTTTTCAAAGCGGCGCCCGTCATCTTCGGTCTCTTCTGATAAAAGCGCCAGGCCAAATGCTTCACAAGTAGGCAGGAGGTGGGAAAGAATGGCGGCTTCCGCGGCTTTGTCTACGGCGGTAACGACCTGAGAGGCATAGCTCTCCCCGCCCTGCTTCTGCTCTACCGGCACCGCTTTACCGATGGCCTTTTGGATGACCCGTCCGGCGGCGAGCGCAGCTTCGGTAGCGACTTGGGCAAGCAGGGAAACATTCATGGTGTAAGGCTTTTGACCACTGCTGCGGTAATGCGCTCGCTGTAGCTGTTGAGTTTCCAGTGGCCGGGGCTCCACCCTTTCAGAAAACGGTGGAAATCTGCCCAGGCGACCCGGTACAGCGCACGCCATTCTTTTTCCAGGGCGGCATTGGGTTGTTGAAGTGCAGCCTGCAAATGACTGAAGTACGTATCCAGGATTTGCCCCTCGAGGCGCTCGCAGTCCCGCTCGTCCAGGCAGCTCCCGATGAAGTATGCCACGTCTTTCATGCCGCAGCCGCCGCCTACATATTGAAAATCCACACCTGCGACCCTCCCGTCCCTGGAAAAGCAAAAGTTGGCCAACTTGGCATCGCCGTGTACGAAGGTTTTGAATTGGCAGGCATTCAGTTGTTTGTCGATGAGCGGAGCAGCTTCCTTCAGCGCCTGATCGTCCAGCGCTTTCAGCTCATGGGGGCGGGTGGACAAATGCCAGTAGGTTCCGGTTCCCCAGAGCCCCTCCGGCGTTTTTCCCAGGTAACTGGCATGAAACCGGGCCAGCCATTGCAGGCAAGCCGCTATTTCTTCCCAGCCCGGGTTTTGCTTCCGCAAAGGGTAACCCGCTTCATCCAGGTCCTCCAGCACCATAAGCACTTCATGGCCACTCCGTACCACTGCCAGGCAGCGGGGTAGCCGGGCGGCGCTTTGCTTGCTGTACTGTTCGTACCATCTTGTCTCTACCTGATAGGACTTTACCTTGCGCTGATGCCCCAGATTGGTATCCCAACCCCGCGGGTGGTTTTGCTGGGCTGGTAGCTGCACATGCTTGACAACCACGCTTTCGGTTGGCGCACCGGCTAGTTTCAGGCGCAGGATTTTACCGTAGCCGCTCCACAGCTCCTGCAGCGTTTCCTGCCCGATGATCGCCGACGCTCCCGCCGCTTGCCGAATGATTGATTGAAAATTGGCATCCATAGGGCTGCAAATATAAAAGGATACCGGCAATGGGAAAGCCCACAGGCCGCTGAGGGCTCATTAGCGGTCTTCGTACCACTTGTCGTCTTCGAAGGTGTGCTGACTTGTCTCTTTAGCCCGCAGAATGACAACGAGCTGTACGATCAGCAGAAAGGGAAGTACCATGACGCCCAGCCCGATCAGCCACTGAGCCGGGTAAAGCAGGACCAGTGCGAGGGCAAGTAAAAGAAGGACAAAAATCCAGGCAGTAATCGTTTTGTAGTGCATGCAGCAGTAGTTTTAAGTGCATAATGAAATGGCCAAAGCCGATGCACCGCCGCAGGCGATAAGCCCGGGCATGCATCGGCTGTTTTTTTTTGGCAATGCGACTCTGTGAGCCACTCATTTCACGGCCTCGCCAGCTTTTTCCCGCCCGATTCAGGCGGCGGTCCGGGATTCCTGCTCGTTGAACACATCGCACCAGCTTCCTCCGTTGTAGACTTCTTCAAAGCCTATGGTGCGCAGGGAGAGGACCACTAATCCGGAGCGGAAGCCTTCTTCGCAGAAAAATACCAGCGGCTTGGGCAGCTCCAGCAGCTCGTCCAGGTAGTACAGGTGCATATCCCAGGGAATGTTAATAGAGCCCGGGACGTGATTGAGGTCGTATTCTTCGCGGTAACGCACATCAATGAGCGTACCATTTTCAATGTTTTCGATGTCTCGGGTCCACATATTCGGCAGATTTACAGTCAGTTAATGCTATAAGATACGCATTTTTCACTTCTGTTGCACTGTCAAAAGTCACTACACCCGATACTTTTTGACATCCACATTGAAAACGCCTACTGTATAGTGACCGGTTTCACTTTATAACCGGCTTCGCGCAGCAGCGCGATCACGCCTTCATCGCCGCCCAGGTGGCCAGCACCCACCGCAAAGAAAGTCGGGCGCTTGCCCATCGCTTCTTCCATCACCGGTATCCAGTTGCGGTTACGGCGCACCAGCAGCAGGTCTTCGTAGCCGGCGATGCCGCCCTCCTCTTCCATCAGGCCCTGCATGGCGTAGATATCCTCTGATTTGTACAGGCGCACCATTTCGGCAAACTGATCGCCGCCGCCGGCTTCGCCATCGCCTTTGATGGCCTCCACCAGCATGTCCGCCTGAATACTGTACGGGATGCTGTCAAAAATGCTCATTTGGAACTCTGCGGTTTCCAGCCCCTCAATTTCCATATCCCGCTCCTGAGCCATGCTCATGAACTCCATCTCATAGGACTTCATGCCGCTCTCACCGGGCTGCATGCTCATAAA
>CAJXXJ010000709.1 GCA_913062745.1 uncultured Phaeodactylibacter sp. | reverse complement strand
CGCATAATACCGGCCAGCCTGCAGGAAGAGGTAGCCTGGCGCGTAGCTGCTGCCGTAAAGGAGGCCGCGCTCAAGGAACAAGCGTAAACCTTTTTTTAAGCTGATCATTAATAGCCTGCCAGCATACCACTGGCGGGCTACCTCATTTTTATAACATCCAATCCCTATTGCATGAAGCGACTACTTATCTTGCTCTGTTTGGCTACAGCCTTCTCTCCGGCTTACGCCCAAAAAGAACTCACCTACTATCTGCCGGATATTGAGTATGACCCGGCCATTCCCACACCGGAAGCGTTCTTTGGCCATCAAATTGGCGAATGGCACCTCAGCCACGACAAACTGGTGCACTATATGCAGGTTTTGGCGGAAGCCTCTCCCAGAGTGGCCTACACCGAATATGCCCGCAGCTATGAACACCGGCCATTGCTCTATCTGACGATCACCTCAGAGGAGAACCATCGCCAAATCGAAGACATCAAAGCGGCCCACCGTGCGCTTTCGGAGCCCGGCAGCGACGCCCGCATTACCGATGGACAGCCCGTTGTCCTCTATCAGGGCTTTAGCATACATGGCAATGAAGCCAGCGGCGGCAATGCTGCCCCTCTCGTGGCTTATTACCTGGCTGCCGGCCAAAGCGAGGAAGTAACACGCACCCTTCAGGAAGCCGTGGTACTCCTCGACCCCTGCTTTAACCCGGATGGTTTCCAGCGCTTTTCCACCTGGGTAAATATGCATAAGAACGAGCACCTGACTGCCGACCCGCAGGACCGCGAATACCACGAAAGCTGGCCCGGCGGGCGCACCAACCACTACTGGTTCGACCTGAACCGGGACTGGCTGCTGGTACAGCACCCGGAAAGCCAGGGCCGTATCCGCGTATTTCACGAGTGGAAACCGAATGTGCTGACCGACCATCACGAAATGGGTTCCAACAGCACCTTCTTCTTTATGCCGGGCATCCCTTCCCGCACCAACCCGGTAACGCCGCCGAAAAACCAGGAGCTGACCGCACAGATTGGCCGCTACCACGCTGAAGCACTCGACCAAATCGGCTCTTTGTACTATACCGAAGAAAGCTTTGACGATTTCTACTACGGCAAAGGCTCCACCTACCCGGACGCCAACGGTGCGGTAGGCATCCTGTTTGAGCAGGGCAGCTCCCGCGGCCATCTGCAGGAAACGGAAAACGGCGAATTATCTTTCCCCTTCGCTATCCGCAACCAGGTACAAACCGCACTGTCCACACAGCGGGCGGGTGTTGCTTTGCGCGAAGACCTACTGGCCTACCAGCAGGAATTTTACAAAACGGCCCTGCAGGAGGCCCGACAAGACAGCCGCAAAGCCTATGTATTCGGAGATGATGCCGACCCGGTCCGCCTGGCTGCTTTTGTAGAGCTGCTGCGCCGCCACGAGCTGCAGGTATATGAGCTGAAAGAGGAAGTACAACAGAATGGGCAGTCTTTCAAACCAGGCAGCGCTTATGTGGTCCCTGCCGGGCAGCCGCAGTACCGCCTGATCCGTGGCATGTTTGAGACTATGACGACTTTTAATGACAGCATCTTCTACGATGTATCAAGCTGGACGCTGCCGCTGGCCTTTGGGCTTCCCCACGCAAGCCTGGATCAGCGGTCATACAACAAAAGCCTGTTGGGGAATGCCGTGGAAGGCCTGGGGGCCAGACCTGAATTTGGGCAGCCGGAGCAGAGCAACTACGCTTATCTGCTGGAATGGGAAAGCTATGCTGCCCCGGCTGCTGCTTACCAGCTACTGGACAAGGGCCTGATGGCAAAAGTAGCCACCAAAGCGTTTCGCCTGCGAGGCCGGGATTATGCTCCCGGCACGATACTGATACCCGTACAACGGCAGAAACTGTCCCCTGACGAACTCTACGCTGCGGTACAGGAAGCTACCGGCAGCGGTGCCCAAATCCGGGGCGTGAAAACCGGCCTGACGCCGCGTGGAATCGACCTGGGCTCCCGCAATTTTGAACCGCTGGAGTTGCCCAAAGTGCTGCTGCTGGTTGGCAGCGGAGTGTCTTCTTACGAAGCAGGCGCTGCCTGGCATCTGCTCGATCAGCGCTATGGCATCCCGGTGAGCATGATAGAGCTGGAGGACCTTTCCCGCAGTTCCCTTGACCGTTACAATACGATTATCATGGTAGATGGGAGCTACGGCAGCATCAGCAAGTCCGGCACGGAAAAACTACAGGAATGGTCGGAGGAAGGCGGCACGCTTATCGCAATCAAGGATGCCGTGAAGTGGGCCGCGAGCCATAATTTAGCGAAGGTTAAATTCCGGGGCACTCAGAGCCCCAGCCGGGGGCGGCGCACTTACAATATGCTGGATCCGGACCGGGGTTCAGACCGGATTGGCGGTGCCATTATGCAGATTGAGGCCGACTTAAGCCATCCGTTGTTTTTTGGCTATCAGCACGAGCGCTTACCGGTATTTCAGCGGGGGACGCTTGCCTTTGAGCCCGCGCAGAATCAGTACGCCACGCCGGCGGTTTACAGTCAGCAGCCTCTCCTGAGTGGATACGCCCGCCCGGAGCATCAGCAAAAGCTGGGCGGAGCAGCAGCGGCTCTTGTTAGCGGAACGGGCAGGGGGCGCACCATCTGCTTGTCTGTCGACCCCAATTTCCGGGCATTTTGGTACGGGACCAACCGTATTCTGATGAATAGCATTTTCTTCGCGGATGCGATTAGCGGTAGAGCGGTAGAGCGGTAGAGCAAGAGCGTTGCAGGTTCATGATAGCCTCTGGGCACATGAACCTGCAACTATTTTACCATTAAGCCTGCAG
>CAJXXJ010000708.1 GCA_913062745.1 uncultured Phaeodactylibacter sp. | reverse complement strand
CAAGGGGAAAACCGCAATCGTTACCGGCGCAAGTAAAGGGATTGGCAAAGCTACCACCGAAGAATTTTTGCGCCTCGGCGCAGAAGTGCTTTTCCTGGCCCGCTCCAAAGACCTAATTCAGCAGATAGAGCGCGAGCTGCAGGAGCAAGGCTACAAAGCTTATGGCATGGTGGCCGACATCAGCGAGGCGGAGCAGCGCGAAGCGATTGTCAGCCGCGCGCAGTCGCTCTGGGGCAAACTCGATATCCTGGTCAATAATGTAGGCACTAATGTGCGGAAGCCGACCCTTGAAGCTACTTTCGAGGACCATCAGCACGTCATGGACGTCAACGCCGGCACTGCTTTCGACCTGAGCGTGCGGCTGCACCCGCTGCTGGCCAAAGGGCAGGGCAGCAGTATCGTAAATGTGGCTTCTATTGCCGGAAAGACCGGCGTAATGTGGACCACGGCGATCTACGCAATGTCCAAGGCTGCGATGGACCGGATGACGAAGTACCTGGCTGTAGACTGGGGCAGGGATGGCATCCGCGTCAATTCCGTAGACCCCTGGTTTATTGCCACGGCCCGGGTAGACCGGGTGCTGAAAGATGAAGAAAAAGTAAAACAGATCAACCACGCCACACCGCTGGGCCGGGTGGGCGAGCCGGAAGAGGTCGCCCGTACGATTGCATTCCTGGCGATGCCGGCTTCTTCTTACCTTACCGGCCTGAATGTCCGCATAGATGGTGGCTTCTCGCAGGTCGGCATTCAATAATACCTACCCTATGAATTTTCGGAAACTCTACGATTTTCTGCGCGAGCTGCAGCGGAACAACCACAAGGAATGGATGGACGACAACCGCAAGCGGTACCATGCGCTGCGCGATGACTTCATCGAATTTGTGGATGAACTGAATGCGCAGCTGGCGAAAGAAAACGCTGCTTTCCTGCCCAAGCCGGGCCGGGAGGCGATGAACCGCATCAACAATAACCTGCTGTACAAGCCTAACGCTCCTACCTACAAGGATCACTTTTCCGCCGGGCTGGATGCGAATCAGGGCACGGCGTCTTATTACCTGCACATCGGGCTGGGAGAGAGTATGGCTGCCGGTGGGTTTTACAAGCCGGATAGTGACTATCTGAAGCGTATCCGTGCCGCGATCGACTACGATGGGGAGAAGCTGCAGGCGATACTCGATAAAAAGTCTTTCCGCGATACCTTCGGCGGGCTGATTGATACCGGCCGGCTGAAAACTGCTCCCAAAGGATACAGTCAGGATCATCCGCATATTGAGTTGCTGCGGCACAAGAGCTTTGCCGTTTCGCATAGCTTTACGCAAAAAGAGGTGCAATCGGAAGGCTTCATGGATGAGGTGGTGCGCGTGTTTCGCGAAATGCGCCCGCTGCAGGATTATTTGAATCAGGCGGTGAGTGTGAGTGCCAGCTGAGAACTACTGAAGTCAACCTTGGCTTAGATGAGGGGGGAGAGGGGGTGAGTGGGAGAGGGAGTGAGTGGGTGAGTGGGAGAGGGCAGCTGAGAACTACGAAAGACCCTGGGCCGAGACTGCTCACAAAACGGTGTCTGCTAAAATTGGGCTGTAGCTAACACGTTGGTAGTCAGGTCCTTCGTCCTTAGTGTCTCTGTATGCGGCACACATTTCTAAGCACGCTCCCCGGCGAGCTGAAAATCCACAAACTACTCATATCGCTCATCGAGCGCGAACTGCTCCGGGTATTTCCCATTGATGTGGCGGTAAAAATCCAGAATCTTTTTCATGTCGGTTTCGATATCGCCGGTAGGGTAGACGGCCCCACCAACACCCGCCTCCTTCTTTTTGTAGTCGAGGTAGCCGAGGCAGATCGGAGCACCGGCATTGAGGGCAGCGTAGTAAAAGCCCGTTCTCCAGCGGGTGCGCTTGCTGCGGGTGCCCTCCGGAGTGACCATGATGGCGATCCGGTCGTTTTGCTGCAGCAGCTCGGTCATGATCTGCGTATAGCTCGGGCGCTCTCCGGTGGCTTCTCTGGGGCGGCGGTCGATGCCCAGCCCGCCGAAGAACCGGATGACCGGCCCTAGCGGAAAGCGCATCCATTCCTGCTTGATGGTGAATTTCAGCGGCACATTCATGACGTAAAAGCCGAGGCGGGCGAAGTAAATGTCCCAATTGGAAGTGTGGGGCGCAGCGATGATAACACAGTGCTGCACTTCTTCCGGGATGTTCGGATTCATAGTCCAGCCGGACAGGCGGAGTAAGAAATTGGCAAGTCGCTTTCCCATTGTCTTTTGCTATTGATCGGGGCAAATATCGAAAAATATTAGTTTTCTGCAGCTTCAGTTGTCAATCCTCGCTATCGGGTGCTGCCTCGCCGGCTTGCTCGATCAGGTCCTGCGGCAATTGTTTGGAGGCATCGGCTCCGAGCTGCCGGATGCGCTCCGCCCGCCCCACCAGAGTATCTCCAAATTTTTTAGAGTCGGTCAGTTTGTTCATCGCATCGGCGTAGCTGCTCTGCGCCTGCTCAAGCCGCTGCCCGATGCTGCGCAGGTCTTCCACGAAGTTGCAGAACTTGTCGTAAAGCAGTCCGCTCTGCCGGGCGATCTCCAATACGCTGCGCTTCTGCCGCTCCTGCTTCCAGATGTAGCTGACGGTGCGCATCGTGGCGAGCAATGTGGAGTTAGAGACCAGCACCACATTTGCGTCCAGCGCATCGAGAAAGAGTTGGGAGTCTTCCTGCACCGCCAGCGCAAAGGCTGGCTCGATGGGTACATAGAGCAGCAGGTAGTCCGGCGTGTGGATGTCGTACAGCCGTGGGTAGTCTTTGCTGCTC
>CAJXXJ010000707.1 GCA_913062745.1 uncultured Phaeodactylibacter sp. | reverse complement strand
GGTTCTAGTTGTTTTGACCTTTCTTCCAAAATCCACGAACCGTTGACTGGACGAAATATCAAATTCAATCTCTATCCTCTTTCCATCAGAGAATTATCCAATATTTTTGATAAATTCGCCTTAACAGAAAAACTACCTCAATTCTTCGTTTACCCTAACCCCACGGCCGGGCAGTTGTCTCTGGATTTCGGAGAGATAGTGCTCCGCCCGCAGGCACGCCTGCAGCTCTTCGATGCCCGGGGGCAACAACTGCGCAGCTGGGCCGCTCCTTTTGAGCCTCAGCCCGACCTTAGTGCCTTGCCGGCAGGGCTGTACTGGTTGCTGCTCGACAACGAAGGGCGGCGCTACCGGCAGCGCATCATCCGGAAATAGCGATTCTGTATTAAGTTTCTTACTTTTGCCCAAAACCAAATTGCATGATCAAAGCGAACGACCCTAGCCTCAAATCCTGGGTAGAAGTACCCGAAGGCAGCGATTTCCCGATACAGAACCTTCCGTTTGGCGTATTCAAAACGCCTGGCTTGCAGCCTCGGCTCTGCACAGCTATTGGCACCTATGTAGCTGACCTTTCCGTACTGGCCGAACACGGCTTTTTCGATGACCTGCAAATCGACCGCGGGGTATTCTACCAGCCTACGCTGAATGACTTCATCGCACTGGGGCGCGAAAAAACCCGGGCAGTGCGCAACCGGATTTCCGAAATACTCGACGATGATCTGGAAGACTGGGATGCCAGCCAACTGGCTGACTACTTCCTGCACCAGCAGTCTGAGGTGGTTATGCTGATGCCGGTCAAGGTAGGAGACTACACGGACTTCTACAGCAGCCGGGAGCATGCTACCAATATCGGAACGATGTTCCGCGGAAAGGAAAATGCCCTGATGCCCAACTGGCTGCATCTGCCAGTCGGCTACCACGGCCGTGCCTCCTCCATCATTGTATCCGGCACCCCTGTAACCCGCCCGATGGGACAGCAGATGCCGCAGGATGCCGATGCACCGGTATTTGGCCCGTCCAAACTGCTCGATTTTGAGCTGGAAATGGGCTTTGTGGTGGGTAGAAATACTCAATTGGGCGACCGGGTAGCTGTCAATGAAGCTGAGGACTATATCTTTGGCCTGACTCTGTTCAACGACTGGTCGGCCCGCGACATACAAAAGTGGGAATATGTGCCGCTTGGCCCCTTCCTCGGCAAGAGCTTTGCCTCTACAGTATCGCCCTGGATCGTGACGCTCGACGCACTCGAGCCTTTCCGCACGAGCGGCCCGGAGCAGGACCCTCAGCCCCTGCCCTATCTGCAGCACAGCGGAGCCCATGCCTTTGATATCAATTTGTCCGTAGATATCAAGCCGGAGCAAGGCGAAGCCAAAACCGTTTGCCAGTCCAACTTCAAGTACCTGTACTGGACGATGGCGCAGCAGCTGGCCCACCATACCGTCAATGGCTGCAACATCAAAGTAGGTGACCTGATGGCCTCCGGAACCATCAGCGGCCCTGAAGCCTCTTCCTTTGGCTCCATGCTGGAAATTTCCTGGCGGGGCACCAAACCGGTCTCTATGCCGGACGGCAGCGAACGAAAATTCATCCTTGACGGGGATACCGTAATACTGAAAGGCTACTGCGAAAAGAATGGCATCCGTATTGGGTTTGGCGAAGCAAGCGGACAGGTGCTGCCTGCCCGTCAGTAAGGCTTGACGCTTATGAAATACGCTATGCTCTGGCCCCTCCTGCTGTTCTGCTGTTCGTCGCTGCTTGCGCAAAATGCCTTTCAGCGTGCAGCGGATCAGCTGGCGGGGCACCCCAGCCTCAGGCACGGTGCAATCAGCCTGTGCGTGATTGATATCGAAAGCGGGCGTACGCTGGCTTCCGTTAATGAGCGGATGAGCCTGCGCCCTGCTTCCAACCTTAAGCTGCTGACTACCGGCACTGCTCTCGCCCTGCTTGGCCCTGATTATCGTTTCGAAACCCGCTTGTCCCACACCGGATCTATAAGCGATCAGGGGCGCTTGCTTGGCAATCTCGTACTTTACGGAACCGGAGACCCTACCCTGGGCTCGCCTTACCTGCCGGAAGCCGGAAAACCGGAAGCAGTGCTGTCCAACTTCCGGCTTGCTGTACAGCGGGCGGGCATCCGCGCCATCGATGGGCAAATCATAGCTGACGCGAGCCGCTTTGGCAGCCGGGCCATTTGCCGCAGCTGGCAGTGGGAAGACCTGGGCAACTACTACGCTGCCGGCACCTGGTCGCTCAACTGGCACGAAAACCTGTATCTGCTGCACTTTCAACAACAACCGCAAAGCCGGCCGCCCAAAGTACTGGGTACAGTGCCGTACATACCTGGTATGGAACTGATCAACGAGCTGCAATCGGGCCCGCCGGGCAGCGGAGACCAAGCCTACATCTACGGCGGTCCGTACCAGATGCAGCGCTACCTGAGGGGAAGCCTTCCGGCAGGCAACGGGCGTTTTACCATCAAAGGAGCGATCCCCGACCCACCGCTGTTTCTGGCGCAGGCACTGCGGCAGGAGCTGGAGGCTATTGCGATCCCCAGCCGTTCTGCCCACACGACATTTACAGCGGTAAAGGGCGGGCGGCTGCTCTACGCCTACCGTTCGCCGGAGTTGCGCAGCATCGTGGAGCGCTGCAACCAGGAAAGCATTAACCTCTATGCGGAAGCGATGCTGCGGGCAATCGGTTGGGAAAAAGAGCAATCGGGCAGCATTGCCTCCGGCCTGGCCGTTTTACAATCATACTGGGAAGGGCGGGGGCTGAGCTTTGAAGGGATCCACCTGGAAGATGGCA
>CAJXXJ010000706.1 GCA_913062745.1 uncultured Phaeodactylibacter sp. | reverse complement strand
CTTTGTAGGGCGGCAGGTAGTTTTGGAACATCGTAATCCGGCTCATGTCTACAGTATTGTAGTCCCGGCCGGCCTCTGCGGCGCCATACAGGGCGAAATGCTTGACACAGGCCATCAAGGTATTCTCTGCCGACAAATCGTCTCCCTGATAACCGCGCACGTAGGCTTTTGCCATTTCACTGCCCAGGTAAGGGTCTTCTCCGGCTCCTTCGGCTACCCGGCCCCAGCGTGGGTCGCGCGAAATATCGACCATGGGAGAATAGGTCCAGTTGATGCCATCGCAGCTGGCCTCAAGTGCTGATATGCGGGCCATCTTTTCTATTCGTTGGGGGTCCCACATGCAAGACATCGCCAGGGGGATAGGGAAGGTCGTTTTGTAGCCGTGTATGACATCGCGGCCGGTGATCAAAGGAATACCCATCCTGGATTCGTTCACAGCTGCCTTTTGGCTTTCGTAGCCCCATGAGGAGCCGATAAGCCCTTTCTTGATGAAATCAATCCGGCCCTCACCTTCGGTGATGACTTTGAGGTCGCCCACGCCGGAAGATAAATTGAGCTGTCCCAGTTTTTCCTCCAGCGTCATTTTTTGGATCAATCCATCTATGAACTGGTCCATCTCCTGGTCCTGCGCCTGTAACAAGCTGGTGGTCAAAAGGAAAAACAAAACAATCTTAATTTTCATACCAAAGTTTTGATCAGTTTAAAGTTGACTTACTGTTTCAGTAACATCCGCACCGCCGAGCCGCCGTTCTTTTGCAGGAAGCGCACCCAGTACGTTCCCGCCGGCAGTTCTTCAGTCGAAAGCTGCTGGCTGCCCGCCGTTTCCAGCGGCACTTCTTCCAGCAGTTGGCCAGTGGCGCTCCAGAGCTGTATCCGGCCCGCAGCCTCTGCCTGCACCCAGCAGTACGTCTGTGCCGGATTGGGGAAGAGCCTGAAGGCCGTCTCGTCGGCAGCTTCGGTGCTCGACAAAGCCGGATCGAAGTACAGCCCGACCAGGTCGACCCAAACCTTATTGGCGCCGGGTTGGGTTACACCCTGTACGAACTCCATGTCGATCTTCTGTATCTGTGCCATATTGGGCGGGTTAGTCGCCCAGCTGGCCAGGGTGAAATCATCGACCGGCAGGTCAATCAGCGTCCAATCCGCGCCAATATCGATAAAAGTTTCGCTTCCACCATCCTGTGCATTTATGCCCTCCGTGTCCTGCAAGTTGATCTTCACCTCCGTAGCCGGGTTTTCTGCCCGGGCTACGATGACGATGCGGTTGAAGTCGCTAAGGTCCACCGGCGGGAATGCCCACATGTAATAGACGGTGCGCGCTGAGCTCAGTTCGGTATCGAAATCAAGCTCCACCGCTACGTTGCCGTATTCGCCTACGCCCGACTGGTCCACCGCGGTCATACTGCCGGCTGAGAAACTGGCCACTTCGCGGAAACCGCCCACGTTGGTGAATGCTCTGCCATCTTCCACGATAGTGAAGTCGGAATAGACAAAGTACTCCGAAGGCGCCACTCCCTGACCCGACAAGTTGATCTCCATGTCCAGAATGTGCAGAGTAGCCTGCTTGGTGCCGACTGACCCCGGTGTGAAGATAATGGAAATACCGGCTTCTTCCAGTGTATTCAGAGTGACTGCCTGGGAGATGTTTTCCAGGATAAAGTCGCTGGCATCCGCCCCGTCGATAAAGATATCTGCCGGCTGCAAGGCCAGCTGCCCGCCGCCCGCGTTGCTGAAGGTCAGCGTGGCAGGCGGGGAAGCCGAATCTGTTTCCTGATCACCAAAATCGATGGCTGTTGCGCTCACTGCCAGCTCCGGGGCCTCTGGTATGGGGCCCAGCCTGATATCGTCAATATCCCACTGTGAAATATTGTCGGTCTGCCCCTCAAAAATCCAGGCGAAGCGCAGATCTTCCGCGCCCAGCCCGTGCTCCTCCTGAGTAAGAATGGTTGAGAAATCAGAGGCGTCGATGACGGGTGGGTTCACCCATTCTGCAATGAGATGCTGCTCGCCCCCGGTGATGCCCACCACCTTCAGGGTGTAGATGCCCGGTGAGCCGAAATCGCGGACGCGGTATTTGAAGGTAAACAGCAGGCTGTCCGCTTCGCCGGTCCGCACTTTAGGCGATAGCAGCGGAAAAGTGCCCTGTATCTCTGGCTGCCACCAGAAGGTCATCTCCGGTGATTCGCCGCCGGCATTATTGGCATTAAAGGCACCCCAGTTTTCTGTATCAGCGTTCCAGCCAATAGGCAGCTCGCCGCCGGACAATCCGTCGAAATGCTCAACCCAGGGCAGCTCGAAAACGGTGGGGTCAACGCCAGTACCGCTGAGTGGGAGGCTTAGGTGCTTTATTTGTAGGGTTGCCTCCTGTGTCCCTTCCTCTGTCGGCAAGAAGCGGACTTCAATGGAGGCCTGATCGCCTGCACCCAGCGCTATCTCTTCAGTCAGGTTGTCCAGTATGAAAGCCGATGCCGCCGAGCCGGAAATAGCAATCTCCGCCGGGCTTATGCGCAGCGTATCGCCTCCGATATTGCGGATCGTGAAGGTAGTGGGGGCGGAAGCCTCCCCCAGTACTCCCGTACTAAAATCTGCGGAATCAGGAGTGACGTTCAGCGCCGGCAGCGCCTGTAGCTCCCGTTGCTCCTTATAGCTGAGCTTCTTGCGTGTCGCAGCGCCCCCAGCGGTTGTACCCCCAGCGGCCGGACGCTCGGGCGCGCGCGCCGGCTTTGGCGGCTCGGCAGAAACCGCCGGAGCGCAACGTCGCTGGCGCATCCAATCGGACCAACCGCCGACGGATTCCCGTACCTTGC
>CAJXXJ010000705.1 GCA_913062745.1 uncultured Phaeodactylibacter sp. | reverse complement strand
GTCAGAGCCGCCGCAGTCTACGCCGGTTTCATCCCCGTTTTGTATACCATCATCACAAGTCGCTATCGCGCAGAAAGGGGTAGTTTCGGAAGAGCCGAACGCACCGCCGGCAGCGTATACATCGTTTGTTGCATCATCGGTCAGCTGGTAGGAGCCGTTACCGTATGCGCAGCAGATGCCATCACCGTAGGAGTCGAATATGGTAAAGTCATAGCAGCCATCCGGCAGGCAAATATTTTCGGTAACGACACTGCCCGGGGAGAAGTTATTGTACGGGCCGCCAAACGCCCAGATGTCTCCATCGGCGTCCGTAATTTCCCAGGTGGTTTCTCCGGGGTAGTTGTCGAGTACAATGGTCAGCGTCAGGTTGTTGTTGCAGGGGCAGTCCGCACAGTCTGGCCCGCCACAATCCACGTCGAGCTCCTGGCCGTTTTCTATGCCATCGTTACAGGTGGGGCATGCCGGGCAGTCCGGGCCACCGCAGTCTACGCCGGCCTCATTGCCGTTTTGCAGGCCATCATCACAGGTAGGCGTGCAGGAGTACAGGCAGTTAGCGGTATTGGTGATATTGCGGATAACGTCTCCGGGCTGATTGCCAAAACCCAGGTTGAAGTTGATGCCGGCGCTGGTCAGGTGGCAATAGGACATGATAGTGCCGCCGTTGCTCGGGATACCGGGTAGTGAGCAGGAGCCTTCCGTGTTGCCGGAGCAGCCGTCAATAGCGGTGCCGTTGCCATTCCAGACACAGGCGTGGGTGTGGCGGGAGCCAAAAAGGTGCCCAAACTCGTGAGTCAGTACCATGATCGACCAGGAGTAAGTGGGAACAATAGCGTAGGAGGCATTGACAGAACTGAAGCAAAGGCTGAGGTCGCGGTTGCTGCGGCACATGCCGTCTATCGTTGCGGCTACGCCGCCGCTGGCCTGGTAGGATACGAGCTGGCCGAAGGTCCCGTTCCAGGAGCTGTTGTTGTGCCAGGCCTGGAAGTCGCTGAGCATACCGCTGCTGGAGTTGCTGCTGAACGGGCTGGGCGTATCCCAGATGACCATATCTGAGATGAAGGTATTGATGTTTTCGTTTGCGTACAGGGTAGCTACCTGATTGTGCATACCGGTCATAAAGTTTGTGGCACCCTGAGTACCGCCCTTGTTGTTGTAAATGTCGTGGTCTACTTCGTAGTATAAGCCCACGCAATCATCGAGGCTGCGGCTGCCGGACATAGGATGCAGCTCCTCTTCCGTATAGGGGCGGCCATCATCTTCGGTAGCGCAAGGCATATCGAAGAGCGACTGTAAGTCTGCATCCGCGTAGATAATGTACTTACCCTTTGCTGCTTCTGAATCAAGCTCGCCAACTACAAGGTTGCCATCCTGATCGGTGCTCAGCAGGCCTATCACCTCGTCCGGGAAAAAGCTGAATGCAGCGATGGAGCGCTGTTCGCCTTTTACAATTCCCCGGTAGTGAATGCCGGTGTGGACATCGGCCTCCCGCTGATTGGAGGCGGTGACTACCCGGAAGTCCGGGCCGAAGGGGTTGACTTTTACCAGCTCCACTGTGAGGGGGGCAGCGCGGAAGCGGGCCGGAATCTCCAGCGCAATTGCATCGGGAGCTTCCTGCAGCAGTCGGTTAAGCGTGGATTGGTGAAGGGTCAGGGTCTCGTATTGCTTGAGCACGGCAGGGATGCCTTCCACCTGTTCCCGGCTGCTGTGCAACAGCTCATAGGATTCAAAGGTGTACCGTTGCTGTTTGGCTTCCTGCACGAGCTCAGCAGGCTTAATAGCCGATTGCGCAAACGCGGAGAAGGAAAGCAACAGGAACAGTACTGGGTAGAGTAATTTCATGTTTGTGATTTAGTTATATGTGGATATTTTTTAGGTACTACAATAATAACCCGGTTTTCAGGTAAGGTTACAGTGAAAGGGCGCTAATGACGGCAATGTTACATTTGAAGCCTAAAAAAAGCTGCCCGGGAGGCCCCGGGCAGCTTCTGAAATCATGCTTTGTTTATTGCCGGAGGTGTGTTGTTAGCGTACGATAACAAACTTTTTAGTCAGTCGTTCTTTGCCAGCCTGCAGCTGCAGGAAGTACATGCCTGGCGCAAGTTGGCTGGTATTTAAGGTGCGCAGCTCGGTCCCTTCTTTGACCTGCCACTGCATCTGTTGCAGCGTTTTGCCTTCAGCGCTCTGTATCGCAACCTGTACGGGGGCTTCTGACAGTAGCGTAAATGCAAGGTTGACCTCATCGCGGGCCGGGTTGGGGAAGAGGTTGACATCAGCGATGCTCTGTTCGGGTAACAGCGGTGCTGCAGCCGGGCTCATCCGGGCAGCTGTGGCGGAGTTGGCACAGAAATCGGTGCTTTCCGAAGACCCAAACGAACCGCCGGAAGCCAGGGTGTTGTCAAATTCATCGCTCAGCGTGTAGGAGCCATTGCCCCAGGCGCAGCAAATACCGTCGCCATAAGAATCGAAAATGGTGAAGGTATAGTCTCCTGTGCTCAGGTTGATGCTTTCGGTAACGGTAGAGCCATCGGGCTGATTGCCGTAGCTGCCGCCGGAAGACACTATACTGCCGGCAGCGTTGGTGACCTGCCAGGTCGTTTCGCCCGGGTAGTTGTCCAGCGTGATGCTCAGGGTCAGGTTGTTGCCATTGGAGCAGCTGGAGCCGCCACCGTTATCGCCGGTACAGAAGTCGGTGCTTTCCGAAGACCCAAACGAACCGCCGGAGGCCAAAGTATTGCCAAACTCATCCTGCAAGGTGTAGGAACCATTGCCGTAACCGCAGCAAATGCCATCCCCGTAGGAATCGAAAATGGTGA
>CAJXXJ010000704.1 GCA_913062745.1 uncultured Phaeodactylibacter sp. | reverse complement strand
CGCCGCGTACTGCTGAACCACCACCGCCACCCCCACCACCGCCGCCACCCGTAATCGAAGAGGTGCCGGATGAAGAAATCCTCGAAGAAGAAGAGGTGGAATTCGTCGACCAGTCGGTAGACGATCAGACCATCGTGGAAGCGCCGGTCGTGGAAGACGCACCGCCGCCCCCGCCACCGCCACCGCCCCCGCCCCCGGAGCCTAAGGTGGAGGAAATCTTCAAAGTGGTAGAAGAAATGCCTCGTTTCCCGGGCTGCGAAGACCTGCCTACACAGCAGGAGCGTAAGCAGTGCGCGGATAAGAAGATGCTGGAATTCATCTACAAAAACATCAAGTACCCGGCCATTGCCCGTGAAAACGGCGTTGAAGGCGTAGCGGTTATACAGTTCGTTGTAGAGAAAGACGGCTCCATCACTGACATCAACGTAGTACGCGACCCGGGTGCCCAAACCGGTGCTGAAGCGGAGCGTGTCGTACGACTGATGGAACAGCAAAATATTAAGTGGATTCCCGGTAAGCAGCGTGGCCGTTCGGTACGCGTACAGTTTAACCTGCCGGTGAAGTTCCGCCTTGAGTAAGCGTATACCACTTTACGCATCTCAAAATCCCGAATGCTGCTGATGTAGCGTTCGGGATTTTTTGTTGTGTGCCCTTCCGGCCAACTTTATTTGCCTTTGCTCCGTTTATCCAATTGGCAGTAAAGCCAACAATTTCAGGTTCTGGTATACCCCCGAAGCTCATTTTGCGTTCATTCAGTAACGGGCCGGACCAAGCCTGGCAAACCCTAAGTTGGCGGACCTTAACGCCCAAACTACAAGCGATAATACGATGAAAAGGATTGCATTCCTGATTCTAATAGCGACCTGCTTTACCCTTCCGCTCAGCGCGCAGGATGCCCGGCTCGCTCAGCAATACTACCGGGACGGAGAATATGAAAAGGCGGCTGCCATGTACGAAGAGCTCTACGAGCGCAGCAACTACAACAACTTTTACTTCGACCGCTACGTGGAGTCCCTCCTCGCTATGGATGCCTACGACGAGAGCGAAAAGGTCATTAAGAAACACATGAAACGCGACCCGGATAACGTGCAGCTGCACGTGATGTATGGCAAACTGTACGAGCGCCGGGTCGAAGATGAAAAAGCGCAGGAGCAGTTTCAGCTAGCCATCAAAAAACTGCCTAAAGACCAGTACGCCATCACCAAACTGGCTAATTCCTTCATGTCGCTGACTAAGTACGACTTAGCTATTGCTACCTACGAACGGGGCAGCGAGCTGCTGCGGGATGATCAGGCTTTTGCCTACAACCTGGGCGAACTTTACCGCCGCAAAGGCGACATCCCCAAAATGGTGGAAAACTATATCAACAGCATTGAGGCCAACCCCGGACGGGTCAACAGCGTGCGCTCCGTATTTCAGCGCTACCTCAATGAAGACGACTACCGTGTGGTACAGGCACAGCTTTACAAAAAACTGCAGGAAGAGCCGGACAACCCGCTCTATCCGGAAATGCTCGCCTGGGTGTTTGTACAGCAAAAAGATTACGACGGGGCGCTGCGGCAGGTACGCGCCCTCGACCGCAGGATGCGGGAAAATGGCGGACGGGTATTCCGCCTGGCGGAGATTGCCGCAAATGACAAAGACTACGATGCGGCAATTAAGGCATATGATTATATCGTAGAGGAAAAAGGCCCGCAGTCCACTTACTACCTCGACGCTAAGCGGGAATCCCTGCGCTGCAAGCGCCGGCAGCTGGTGGATGGGTACAGTTATACCCCGGAACAACTCCGGGAACTGGAGCAGGAATACGAGTCTTTCCTTACCGAATTCGGCCGCTCCAAGCGCACCGCCAACATCATCCTTGAGCTGGCAGAACTGGAAGCGCTTTACATCAACGATTTTGACGAGGCTATTGCGCTGCTGCAGGAGATGATCGACTATCCCAATGTCAATCCTAATGTTCAGGCAGAAGGCAAGCTGGCCCTGGCCGATTACTACCTCATGCAGGGGGAAATCTGGGAGGCAACCCTGCTTTACTCACAGGTAGACAAAGCCTTTAAAGAAGACCAACTGGGGCACGAGGCGCGTTTCCGCAATGCCCGGCTCTCTTACTACGCCGGAGACTTTCAATGGGCGCAGGCTCAGTTTGATGTCCTGAAAGCTTCCACCTCCAAACTGATTTCCAATGATGCCCTTGATCTGTCTGTATTCATTATGGACAATCTGGGGCTCGATACCACTGAGGCTGCGCTCAAGCTATACGCAGATGCGGACATGCTGGTGTTTCAAAACCGCTTCGAGGATGCCTTCCTGAAGCTCGATACCCTGAAGCAGCAGTTTCCGGAGCACAGCCTGGTTGATGATGTACTTTACCTGAAAGCCCGCATCCATAACAAAAAGCAGGAGTACGAGCGCTCCGCTGAGTACCTGCAGCAAATCCTGGATAATCACCGGGATGAAATCCGGGCGGATAATGCTTTGTTCCGGCTCGCTGAGCTGTACGAAACGCACCTCGGCAATCTGGATAAAGCGAAAGAATTGTACGAAAAGCTCTTCATCGAGTTTTCTAACAGTACACTCGCCGTGGAAGCCCGGAAACGGTACCGGATTTTACGGGGCGATGATATACAGTAGAGAACGGGAAGGGGGAAGTTTCAGGGGGGCAGGCTCCCGGGTTCCCAGGTTTGCCTGGCAGTTACCCATGTGCGCGGCAGTGACGGCGACAGGGCCGCACCTGCGGCGCTTGCCCGGCATTCGCTGCTGAAGGCCGTGGATTTGCTGCCAGGGTTAGCAGTATCGCCCCTATTGCCTGAGCCCCAG
>CAJXXJ010000703.1 GCA_913062745.1 uncultured Phaeodactylibacter sp. | reverse complement strand
TCTCGATGAGGCGATACTTTCTATTAGAAACATCTTGGGTCATAGAAAAACAAATTAAAGGGAGATTCCGTAAAGCCGTCTTCTTTTACCTATCCAAAACAATTGGTTTGAACTTCTGGTTCCCGATGACTTGGGCAATCCTGGTATATGCCTGATGAAAAAATAAGAAGAGCCCCGCTAAAACCATTTCAACGGGGCTCTTCTCCTTTTAACTATACCCGAAGCGAAGTGGTTTGGGAAAGTTAGCGCGCCGTCGATGGGCTTGTCAGCAAGGCGAAAAACGCAGGCGAAGCCATAGCTTCGGCGAGGCTTTTCAACGCAGCTGACGGGCGCAGCGGCAAGCGAAAACGACTCAAACCACTTCGCTTCGGGTATAAACAGGAGCGCCGTAGGTGCGGCAATGTGATACCTCTCAAGAGCCAGAGGAAGCCAGGTCTATAGCCCGGCATTTCCCATTTCCGAATTCCCATTTCCCCATTCCCTTTGGTACTCCCCTCCCACTCCCGTACCTTAGCCCCATGCAACGCTACTTCCTACACCTCGCCTACCAGGGCTTCAACTACCGGGGCTGGCAACAGCAGCCCGGCGACGTCCGCACCGTGCAGGGCACCATAGAGGACTGCCTGAGCCGGGTGCTGCGGCAGCCGACCACCGTTATCGGCTGCGGGCGGACCGATGCGCAGGTACACGCCAGCCAGTACGTACTGCACTTTAATACGGATAAAGCATTGCCCGAAGACTTTGTATTCATCCTCAACAAGACGCTGCCCGACAGCATCTCCGTATTCGAATGTATAGCGGTGCCTTTCAGGGCCCACGCCCGCTACGATGCCACAGAACGGCAGTACGACTACCTGATCCATACTCAAAAGCAAGCTTTTCTGGGGCAGCTGAGCTCACTGTACGAGCCCCCACCCATCTATATAGAAGCGATGCGCGAAGCAGCGGCCCGGTTGCCGGAATACGAAGACTTCCGCGGCTATTGCCTGAAGCCCGACCAACACAACACCACCCTTTGCGAGATTCGCCATACTGCTATATACGCCAGCGAAGACGGGCAACGCATCCGCTTTCAGATATCCGCCAACCGCTTTCTACGGGGCATGGTCCGCATACTCGTGCACCATCTCGTGCTCGTAGGGCAGGGCCAGCTTACGCTAAAAGCATTCGAACAGCCGCTGCGGGAACGCCAGCCGCCCCAACCACTCCGGGCTGCCTACCCACAGGGGCTTTACCTTTCCCGGGTCTCCTACCCTTTCCTCGAATTGCCGGCCAGAGTGGATGTCCGGTTTGAGCGGTCGTAGCCCAACTGCTGCATCACCGGGCCCCATTCCGAATGCAGGCGCCTGATCTCCTCCGGCTCGTAGTCGTAAGTGGCCGGCGAAAAGGGCTTCCCACCCGCGTACTCCCGGTAATAAGGCTCATTCTCCGCAAAACCCGGAAGCTGCAGCGCTTCAAATACACTGCCCAGCGTACCCACCGGGTCGAGGCGGAAATCCTCGTACGCGATCTCTGCCAGTTGCCCAGGACGGGCCAATTTCCGGTCTGCCAGGTAATTTTCGTGCACCCGACGGTAAATGTAGCGGATGTTGTTGCGCACCTGCCCCTCCCCCACCGGCTGTACCGACAAGTTGGACAGGATACGCTGCCACAGCTTGATGTTGGAGTAAAATACATCGTACGGCTCCCGGTGGATGAAGATGAACTTCGCGTCCGGATACAGCTCCAGCAGGTACCGCATCCGGGCGGTATCCCCCGGGTTTTTCACCACCAGGCGGCTTTCCGGCTCCGTGAAATTCACCTTTTTGTTGAGGTGGCGCACCGAGCGCTGCCACTGACGGAACTCCGACGCCGATATGCCGTCCATGAACAGGTAACGGTCAAAGTAGTACGTGCCGCTTTTGGGGAAGACCTGCCCCCAGTGGAAGGAATGCCGCTGCATCTGATTGATGAGTGCTACCTCAATCTCCGAGGCGGTATCCAGGCTGTCAAAATTGTGCGACAGCCCGTCTTTCCAGGAGCGCGCAATCGGCGAGCGGGAAAACAAATAATTGATGAACGGCTTCAGGCTGTGGCGGGTCAGCAGGAAAGAGTCCGGGAATATGGTCTGAAATTTATTGTAGTGCACATAGCCCGGCGCGCTGCCGATCAGAGATTGCAAAAAGGAGGTGCCGCTGCGCCAGTGCCCCAGTACAAACAGGGGCGGGTATTTCGGTTGGTAGCGAGTTAGTTTGCGGCGGTAGGCGAGCCGCTCTATGCTCCCCATCAGCCCGGCGGAAAGCGCTTTCGCGTAAAACAGCAGCAGCTTGGGGTACTTCTGCGGGGCCACGGCTTTGTTGTCGGCTACAATGCGGTGCAGCAGCGCGACGGGTGGTCCGCCGCGCCCTGGGTATTCGTAGGTGTCCATTGGTATTGGGTGTTTTGTTTCTACTATTAGTAGCAGCCGGGGCTGTATTTTGTTTACGAAAAGAAGGAATACGGTGGCTTTTGTTGCCGACAGGTGCTTTCCCTCTCCGCACTGGCTTTTGCGAGCGGGGGCGTGCTGCTTTTACATTTACTTTTGCTTTGAGGTGCTCTGATGGGTGGCTGTTGCCTGGAGCGCCGCTCTGGTCTTACTTGCAGCTGGCGAAGGCAGCGTACCTGGCCGGTGCTATAGGTGGGCTGCTTTGTCTTAATCTTTGCCTTAGCCTTTGCCGGGCTTTTTGCGAGCGGGGGCATGCAGCTTTTACATTTACTTTTGCCTTGATGCAAAAGTAACAAAAGATCAAGGCTGTGTATCGTTCTTCACGCTCCGGGAGGGCGTTAGCGGCTAAACCCTACAAAC
>CAJXXJ010000702.1 GCA_913062745.1 uncultured Phaeodactylibacter sp. | reverse complement strand
GCAGAAAACAGTGTTGGCATTGCACCGCTTGTGGATCAGCCCACCGCAGATTCCAGAATGCCTAACCAATTAGGCATACAGGATATGAGTGGTAATGTGTGGGAGTGGTGCCAGGATTGGTATCACTATGATACTTACCGCATGAGCAGGGCCGACAACCCGATTGGGCCGGAGGATGGAGACTACCGCGTTGTGCGCGGCGGCTCCTGGTTTTTCCTGTCAGACAGCATGCGCTGTAGCAGCCGGGACTACGGTACGCCGGAAATGCAGTATGGCAATATCGGGCTGCGCTTAGTCCGGTCAGCCGACTAACAAACAAACACCTGGGCAACAGAAAGCAGGCGCTATGCGCACTGCTTATCAACCAACTTTAACCACAAGCCCATCCATCTGATAGGCCCGCCGCACACTGTCTAAGTACTGTTGTGCGGCGGTCTTATTTGGAAAAGCGGCAATAATCACTCTGTGATAACCGCCTTGCTGCCAGATAAAGACATTGCTCAGCCCTTTACCCTGCAGTTGCTGTATCTGACGCACTGCGTTGCTGCGGTTCTTGTAAGACGCCAGTTGCACCGCATACCCGGTCGTGACAGAGGGTAAAGTTTTTACGCTTGTCCCCGCCGCTTCAGCCGTACGCGCCGGAGCGGGGCTGCGCTCTTGCAGGCCTCTGTTGGCATAGGTGTTGTTATACTCCTGCGGATAAGCCTGACTGCGGTTTTGGTAGCCTGCGTAAGGGTTGCGGTAAGCATCGCGCTGCCGGGGCTGCGGCTCGTAGTACCGGTTGTATGCGTCCGGCTGCCGGTCAGACGGATACCTGGTCCGGGCCCCGTCGTCATAGGCAGAAGGCATGCCCTTTGCCGTGAAATCTTCGCTGCGGTCTGGTGCTACAGAGCGGTAGCTGCTGCGGGGGGCAGCAGGCGGGTAAGAGCGGTAGTATTCCTGCGGGCTGTTTACCTGCGTTTCTGTACGGTTATAAGCCTGCGGCTGAGCCCTTTGCTGACTGCGCGTGAGCTGGCCCCGGGGCGGGTTCTGATCAGAACGGCCGACTACTTCGAGCCGGACGCGGGCACGCCCGTCCCTCAGCAGCCCTATGTCCATTGCTGCTGCTTTTGATAAGTCGATGATAGCATCAGAACCGTAGGGCCCGCGGTCGTTGACGCGCACAATTACCGACTGCCCGTTGTCGAGGCGTACGACGCGCAGCAAGGTGCCTTTCGGATAAGAAGGGTGGGCTGCGGTGTATTCTTCCGGGCGGTAAGCCTCTCCGAGTGCGGTGGTGCGGCCAGCGAGGTAGTCTGCGTAATAAACAGCGTTGCCCACCTCTACGCGGCGGGCGTTTACATCGCCGTTTTCATAGTAAAATTGCTGAGCAGCTGCGGGGGAAATCGCCCAGCAGAGGATCGAAAGAAGGTAAATATATCGCATATGTCGTATTGTAATTCGCTATTGAACTGGTAAAATGCTCAATAAATTGTTCGTTTGCAAGGGCAGATGAGGGGGAAGGGGTGAAATTTGTCTCCTAACGGGAAGATTCTGGATGATTTTCGTCAATATAACGCGATTATACGGGGGCAGTGTTTGCCATTTGCGGAATATTACTGCAATTTAGGAGTACACCTATCCAAATCCTGCTATGAACGATTACCAGATCACCGACGAGCAGCGCTACGATGCAAAGCTGCTCAAACAGGCGGCCTCCCTGACCGAGGGTCGGGGCGACGGCCGCATCTCCTACAACGACGCCCGGCTGCTGCTCAAAACGGTTCAGGATGCCGGCTCCAAACGCGATACCCTGGCTTATCTCCTGGAACGATACAAATGGACGGATAAGGCGCGGGCTTTTATTCTGGAGCAGGCTGGCCTGGAGGGGCATGAAGCTGCAGCGCAGGCCCGGCCGTACTTTGAGACCGCTCTGGAGCTGCACTACCAGGCCCGGTACGATGCTGGCCGGTCCGGTGAAGCCGACACCGCGCCTTTTTGGAGGTATTATCAGCTCAATAAGCGCGAGCTGGGCTACCCGGACGAAGTGCAGCAGGCTGTCGGCTTTTACGAAAGTAATATAGAGCAACAGGACTGGGGCATCGTCCGCCTGTACTATGTGCCGGAATCCGCCCTTCCCTTCGCAGGCCTGTGCGGCGGCTTATTTGCTGTGCTGGCCACCGCCGATGGGGAAGATGGCTGGGTGGAATTATACGATGCAGAAGGTAATACGCTGGGCTACGGCCGCTGCTGGATGGAGCTGGTCTGCTGGGGCGGAAAAGATGAGCTGCGCGCACAGGTCAGAGACGGCGCGCTGCCTCCGGAGCTTCAGGAGCGGAAAGGAGAGTCGCTCTGGGGAAAAGCGCCTGCTTAGGAGAGCAACCTACTATTACGATACATAAACGGAAGCAGTACACCTGGCTGACGGGTCGGCGTGCAGCAGCTTCCCAAAACCTGTTACACATGGCTTACTCCAAAGCACAGCTGTTCTTTCTGGTGCTCCTGCGCCTGTTTGTCGGCTGGCATTTTCTCTACGAAGGCCTCGTCAAGCTCCTTAACCCGGCCTGGACTGCTCAGGGCTATTTGCAAAACACAGCAGGGCCGCTTTCTTTTTTCTACAGCTGGCTGGGCTCCGAAGCGCTCATCGGCATAGCGGATATGCTTACGGTAGCCGCACTCCTCTTCACAGGGCTCAGCCTGTTGCTTGGCTTTTGGGCCAGAGCCGGTGCCTGGGTTGGCATAGGCATGCTGCTGTTTTTCTACCTCGCTTACCCTCCTTTGCCGGGCGTGGCATCCGCGGTACCCGCCGAGGGCAGTTACTTTCTCATAGATAAAAATTTGGTAGAGCTG
>CAJXXJ010000701.1 GCA_913062745.1 uncultured Phaeodactylibacter sp. | reverse complement strand
GGAAGCTGCCCCTTTACGGCAGCTACTTTATTGATGCGATCATCGAGTACGTCGGGCCGGCGGCAAGTAAAGGCAAAGGCTCTACCTACCAAATTACACACGACATGTACCAACGGGGGCTGAGCGTGGCAGAGATTGCAGAGAAACGGCAGCTGAATGAAGGCACGGTGTACTCTCACCTGGCTATCCTGTACGAAAAAGGGTATGATATCGCCCTGCACGAACTGGTCAGCCCTTCAGAAGTCGACAAAGTGCTTAAGTCCCTGCGCTATCTGCAGGAGCCTTACAAGCTCAAGGATATCTACGAATACCTGGGAGAGGAAGTGCCGTACCATAGAATCCGGCTGGCACTGGCGCACGGGAAGCGGGAAGCCTGATCTCAATAAGCTCCGGAATTTACTCTTTCTTCCCTTTTTTATGCTCCTCCACCTTATCCGCTACTTTCAGCGCCCATACCATTTGCCGGGGCGAGGGGTGGCTGTTGTAGAGGGCCTTTTTGCGCGCCTGCATCAGTACGCCGCGCTCATCGTACGACAACATCTTCTTATTGTCTTCCGACAGCGAGTAATCAATCATTTCCTGCCACTCGTCAGCCGAGTACATCTCAAAGTCGGATTTGAGCACTTCCAAATCAGTGGGGTCGGAGAGGTCGTAGTTTCGTGACATAATTGTTTGCGTGTTTTACAAAGCCTAAAGTTAGCTAAACTTATTGTACAAAAATGGCGGATGAGTCCGAAAAACTGCCGCCTACTCAGATACGGGCTGCGTGAGCTGTTCGATAATTTCCTGCTCGTTCTTGCCCAGGTTGTCGAGCAGCACCTGAGCGTCATCTGCAAAGTCATCCTCCGGGTATCGCTCCAGAAACTGTTCGTAGAGCGCTCTGGCCCGGCCGTACTCGTTCAGGTCGTCATCGTAAGTGAATGCCTGCATGAACAGTGCTTTCGAAGCGTATTCATGGCTGCTGTGCTGTTCGGACAGCTGCTGATACAGCGCAATGGCCCGTTCAAAGGAGCGTACTGCGCGGGCTATCTCTCCGGCACGGTAGAGCAGTTCAGGGGTGTTTGGCTCCTCCGGCAGCAACAAGGCGTGCAGTTCTGCACTGTTGAGGTAGGCGTTTGCCATGCGGTAATTGATGCCTGCCTCACCTTCTTTGTAAATGGACTGCCGGAGCTCCTCAAGCCGGCCAGGCAGCGGTTGAAGGCCGGCCGGCAGTTGCTTAGCCGCCTTTTTAGCCTCTTTGGCCTCCGGATAGGCTTGCTGCATCGCCTGGTACACAGTTTGTGCACTGGCCGCATCCCGTAGCTTTTCCTCATAAATGCCGCCCAGCATGTAAGCTACCTTTGGCGCTACTTCTGAGTCCGGATACTGCTCAAGAGCCTGCTGCAGCAAATCGGTGGCCACGGCCTGATCACCCATGCGGTAGTGCAGGGAAGCCTTCCGGTAAAGGTATTTCGGGTTGTTGTCTGCATCTTCCGGATAGTCGTTGAGGTAGGCCTCGTACAGCGCAATCAGCGCCTGAGTATTCTCTGCGTTGGTCTCCGCATCGGTAGCCTGCTCCTGGGCAATGATATCCTGCTGTCGCTCCTGCTGCTCACTGTCGCATCCGGCGAGTAGCAGAGCAAGCAAAGAGAATAGGTAAAGCGGGCGGTAATTCATAGGCGTCTGGTATTTTGGTATCGACTGGAATCCAAAAATAGAAAATCTGCCGCGCAATATGCGGCCTAAACAAAGCCCTTTTTTGGATGTTTTGCCTGCGGAAAAAACAAGATTATGCCCAAACTGAATATCTTCTGGTTCCGGCGCGATTTGCGTTTGCATGACAATGCTGGCCTTTACCATGCACTCTGCTCCGGCCACCCGGTCCTTCCCCTTTTTATTTTTGACCGCGAGATACTGGATAAACTCGAAGACGAAGACGACGCACGCGTACATTTTCTGCACGACACGCTTTCGCAAATGAAGAGCGAGCTGGAAAAGCAAGGCAGCAGTTTGCTCGTGCGCTATGGTTACCCTATAGAAATCTGGAAAGAGCTGCTGCAGCAGTACGATATTGAAGCTGTATACACCAACCGCGACTACGAGCCCTACGCCAAGGAACGGGATGGGCTGGTGGAGGAGCTGCTTACGCAAAATGGCATAGCCTTTCGTACTTTTAAAGACCATGTCATCTTTGAAGGGGAGGAAGTCACCAAACAGGACGGCGGCACTTATACCGTTTTTACGCCCTACAGCCGCCGCTGGAAAGCCCGTCTGGCGGAGGAAATGGCTACCATAGCCACGGCGGACGGTGCAAGTACGGAGATATCTGCCCATTTCAAGCCTTATCCGGTAGCAGAAGTGCGCGATAATTTTATCGACACAGCGCCACTGCCTATGCCGGGGCTTCAGGATATGGGGTTTAAGCCGTCTGATCTGTCGGTCCCGCCCGCAACTGTCTCACAGGGGCTGATCAAAAAATACGACCAAACCCGGGATATTCCGGGCATAAAGGGCACCTCCCGCCTGGGTATCCACTTCCGTTTTGGCACCATCAGCATTCGGGAGAAGGCACGCAAGGCACAGCAGCTCAATGAGACTTTCCTGAACGAGCTCATCTGGCGCGATTTTTACGCACAAATACTCGACCAGCACCCTCACGTAGCCCACCGCTCTTTCCGGCCTAAGTACGACTTTATCGAATGGCGCAATGACGAAGCAGAATTCAAACGCTGGTGCGAAGGCACCACCGGTTATCCTATCGTAGATGCCGGCATGCGGGAGCTGAACGCCACGGGCTACATGCACAACCGGGTGCGCATGATCACCGCCAGCTTTCTGACCAAGCACTTGCTGATCGACT
>CAJXXJ010000700.1 GCA_913062745.1 uncultured Phaeodactylibacter sp. | reverse complement strand
ATTACGCCGGGCTTTATCTGGCTTTTTATCCCGCCTTGCTTATTCTTGCCTCCATAGGTATAATCGTCCGCATGGTCAGGAACAAAGCCCGGCTCAACCGGGAAGTGCAGTACGGGAACACATGGCTGAACGCCATCAACCGGCAACTGGTCCGCATCAACAACCTGCCACTGACGGCGGTGCTGTTGAGTATCCCTTTCCTGTTGCTGCTGGTGCTCATCCTGATATTGTTTGGGCAGGATGTGGAGTCCTTCCCGAAGGTATATACAGAAACGGCCACCTGGAAGCTGTCGCAGTGCCTGCACCCGCCTACCGTTGACGACCGGCACGGGCATTACCTCTGTACGGTGGCGGCAATGGGGTCGCCACAGCTGGTCCGGCCGGTGGCTCTGGGGCAGCGGCACGGCCGGCCAATTATTGTAAACCGGCAGCTGCAAATTGCCAACGCTTTTGAGTTTATGGTGGAGCAGATATCACCGGCTGCCCACCGGGTAATCCGGGCCCACTATGACCGGTACGGGCTCAACTTGTCGAAAAAGATCAACACCGAGCGGCTGTCTAACTTAACCTATGTGCTGATGAAGCCGCTGGAGTGGTGTTTCCTGTTTGCTTTGTATTTCTATTACCGGAAGCCGGAGGAGGTGATCCGGAGGCAGTATATGCCCGGAAAAGGTGATCCAAACACTTGTCACTAAGTCAAATCCTGATATACCGACGACGAAGAAGTATCCCCAATAGCTTACCCCCGATAGGAATCCTCTATAGGAATCGGGGGCAAAGCAAGACTTCGCGCCTGTCCGTGGCCCGTCGGCAGAGGCTTTGGCCGCCGGTGACCGTGCTAAGGCAGGCGGGCCGGTATACCTGTGCCGTATAACTATTGGCATCCTCGTTCCCGGGAAGGCAGTAGTGCCTGGAAGCCTACTGTTATGCCCCCTCCGAAGGGTTGTCCAATGACGTATCTTCAACACTTTGCGATTTTTTCAATTTGAATATTGCGTGTTTGCAAAATTATGTGTAACATTGTATAGTGAAAGCACGCAGCAGGTAAGTGCGTTAAGTAGCTGAGTTGCCGATCGCTCTAGCTGCTGTGACCGGTTTCTATTATCATCAAAAAGTCCCTTTTTATCGATTCAGGCGCCAAGTCTGAAGAGCGTTACAGTCAATGCGTCGCCGGGTCGTGGCTTATTGCGCGGCCTGATGCTATCGCATGCTACCCGTAACCACAGTTTTCAGGTCTAAACAATTTCATACGGTATTTCTAAATCCTGCATTTGCACAATTCAGGCTGGGCGGAGCCATACCTTGTTTTGCTTCGTTCAGCGGCTTGTAAGCAAATGGACAACCCTATTCTTATTCATAAAAATCAAGAACAATGCATCAAACCCATTATCTGCAAAGTCTGCGGCATCAAAGCCCGGGCTGCCCGCCCGGCACTAAAGGCAAGGCTGCCGAAGCCCTTACTGTACACATCCCATACCGCAGCGGCCCAAATGTTTCGCTTGCTACGAGTTTACTGCGCGGTTGCGCTACGCTGTTTATGATATTTGTCCTTTTTGCAACGGGGCAGGCACAGGCACAGGAAACACAAGTAGACCTGGTGCTGGCCGTCAATGGTTCGGGCAGTATTAGCCCGGCTGATTTTGACCTGCAGCAAGAGGGCATCCGGCAAGCTCTTTTGGACGATGTACTCTTTCCCAGAAACGGCACAATTGGTTTCGCTGTCGTGCAGTATGCCGCCGGGCAGACTGTGGTACAGGTCCCCTATACCATCATCGATGACGAAAACGACATCGCCAACATTATCGCACAAATAGACGATATTGTACAAATACAGGGCTCCACCAATCCCGGAGACGGCATCAATGCCGCTATGGATATCATAACGGCCGAAGGCAGCCCCAATAGCGAAAAAGTGATCTGCCTGTCCACCGACGGCCTTCCCAACTCAGGCGCGAGCGTACCGGATGCTCTGGCGGATGCGGAAGCCGAAGGACTGGACCGTTTTACCGTCATCGCCATCGAAGACCCCGGCAACTTCGGAGAAGCTGACTTTCGGAACTTTTACGGGCCGCTTATTATCGGGAATGGTGCCGTGACCGTAGCCCGAAACTCCATAGAGTATGCGAATTTTCTCGGCAGCACCTGCCTGTTTATCAACACGCAGCTGGTTGCACTGGAAGTTGTACAGTCCATACAGGATTGGGAAAATAGCGTAACGCTGGTAGCGCACAAACCGACCTACGTGCGGGCACACCTGCAGACACCCGGCGGCGGTATGGGGCGTTTCAGCGCAAGATTGAGAGGCTACGGGCCGAATATGCAGGAACTGCCGGAGTCTCCTCTGACCGCCTCGAATGAGACCAAATTCGATATCGACGGAGATGCACTGGCAAGGCGCGCAGATATCGAAGGCAGCCTGCTGTTTGCGCTGCCGGATAGCTGGACGGAGGGCACGATTGTCCTGGAGCTGGAAGGTGCCGGCGCCGGCGTGGAATGCCTGGAGGATGGTGGAAGCAGCGGCGACTGTACGGAGGCGGTAAGCTTCGTCCCAACTAACCGGATGGAGGTCAAGTATTTCAAAGTGGATTGGGTCAATTCAGCCGGCAACACCTTTTCCGCAACCGATGCTGATGTCACGGAAATGAGAAACCGCCTCGAAGCTCTTTTCCCTATCGACGAAGTGCAAATACTAACGGATGAGCTTGACATTGGTCAGAGTGACGGAGCGCTGGTCCCTGATTTCAGCAGGATCAACTTTGAGCTTTACCTGAGGAGGATACTGGACCTGAACTTCTTCAGCGGGCCGATATACTACGGCATCGTCAATACCGCAGACCCCAT
>CAJXXJ010000699.1 GCA_913062745.1 uncultured Phaeodactylibacter sp. | reverse complement strand
CCAGCCGGTTATTGCGGATGACCGCCCGGCTGCGCTGCCGAACCCGTATGCCGGCGTGGTCTTTGAGGTAACTCACGCCCACATTCTGCAGCTGCAAGCCCTCCACCGACACATCGTGTGCAATGATGGTCAGTATCTCGCCCTGCTCCTGTGCGTCGAGTACCGGGTAGCCAATGCCCCGTATGTTCAGCGGCTTATCGACTACCAGGCCATGCTCGTAGTAGGTGCCGGCATGGATTTCCACTACATCCCCGCTATCAGCCGCCGACAGGGCAGCAGCGATGCTGGGGTAGTCTTCTTCCGGGCCAACGCGCAGTGTTTGTGGTTGAGCCGCTGCTGTGGTGGCGAGGAGAAGGGTAGTGGCCAGTAATGAAAAGTATTGAAGTATTGCTCGCATGATGGTTGTGGTTAGCGAAAGCTTTATTTCGCGATTAAGCCGGATTGCAGTGCGTGTTGCTGCAGTGCATCCCAGTCGTAGGTTTGCCCGCCTTTGTCGGTTTTCATTTGCGCTGCCTCAGCTGCTCCCTGGAAAGCCGACAGGTATGCGCCCATCGGGCTGGGGACAGCATTGCTGATCAGGTAATGGCTTTGCTGTGCCGGAATGAGTTCGCCCGGTTGCTGGTAGTTGTTGACCAACAAGTAGGCAAATTGCTCTTCTCCGCCTTGATCTTCCACATAGTTGAGGAGGCACTCGATGGCGTCAAATTTGTACACCCGGCCCTTATTGGTCACGGCTTCTGCAGCGTGCTGCCGGTCAACGATGGTCATTTTACAGTAACTGCACATGTCTTCACCGTAGTGAATGTCCTGCGGCTGTGGGGAGCAGGCGCTTAGCGCGAAAAACCCAGCTATTGCAAATAAGTATTTCATGATGATAGTTGTTTTTTGCGGGCCCACCAGGCGGCACCACCGAAGATCATGGACAGGCCAAAGCCAATCCCGCCGATGTGGGGCCAGGAGTCTGCTACAAAGTTGATGATCTGCTTGCGGCCTATGAGCGGTGGTTGAAAGCTGGCACCCGGTATCTTGATGGGGGCGGTATCGCTCAGGTTGTGGCCGTAGTCGTATTCCCAAAGGTAGAAGTCGTACATGCCCAGTATGCCCAGGACGACCAGGACAATGGTCCATGTCAGATAGCTCCACTTTTTATTGATTGCCAGCGCAATCAGGCCCAGCAGGCCCATGGCGCCTATGATGTAGGGGAAGTACTGCAGCTCGGGAATATCGTCGGGTTCAATGTACTGCATGCCAACGTAGTGGTTGAGGATATTGACATTTTGCAGAGTACCCGGGCTGCTGCCGCCGATTTTGTCGATGTAGATATGCATCTCCACGCCATCCGGATACTGCGGCGCGTAAAGGATGATCTGCCACATCGGGAATAGGAAGAGCGACATCAGCGAAATAATACCCAGGAGCATGAGTAGCCTCGGAAGCTGTTTCATAATAGTTGGAGGTTTGGGTGCGGGAGCATCGCTCCCGCACCTTGTGGTTGAATGCTTATTGTACGGGCTCGTCGTAGCCAAGCCTCCAGTCCAGCGCGACTTTAGAGTCGGCAGAAGAAACCCGGACGTAGCCTTGCATTTCCTGGTGCAGGGCAGAACAGAAGTCCGTGCAGTAGAACGGATAAACACCTTCTGCTTTCGGCTCCCAGACCAGCGTCTCTGTCTGTCCGGGCATTACCAGCAGCTCGGCATTTTGAGCGCCCAGTACAGCCAGGCCATGCGGCACATCCCAGTCCTGTTCGAGGTTGGTCAGGTGGAAGTAAACGCGGTCGCCCACCCGTACTCCTTCAATATTGTCCGGTGCAAAGTGGCTGCGGATGCTGGTCATGTAAATATGAACGTCCTTGCCTTCCCGCTCTACCCGGGCATCCTTCTCGCGTATGGTACGATAGGGGTGCTCGTTTTCCTCGATGGGGTAGAACTTCTTGGAGTTAGGCATCACCTTGTCGGCGGCAATCGCCTGTGCATAGTGCGGCTCGCCTATGGTCGGAAAGTCGAGCAACAGCTTCATTTTGTCACCCGAAATGTCGTACAGCTGAGCAGAGTGGTTCAGTTCAGGTCCGGTTGGCAGGTAACGGTCCTTGGTGATTTTATTGAGCGCAACCATGTATTTGCCATCCGGCTTACGGGAATCGCCGCCGGGGATCATCAGGTGGCCTACGGAGTAGTAGGTCGGAATGCGGTCGAGGACCTGCTGCGTCTCAATGTCCCACTTCACGATCTCAGAAGAGATGAAGTAAGTGGTGTAGGCGTTACCCTTGCCATCAAATTCGGTGTGCAATGGGCCAAGCCCGGGCTTTTCTACGATACCTGCCAGGATTTCGTCGTATTTCAGGACTGGTACGCCTTCAATGGTAGTCTCGAACGATTGGTTTTTGATTGCCTTTTGTATCTTGGTAAAGGAGTGTACCGCCATGTCAGCAGAGAGCTTGCCGTTTCCAACGATGTACTCGCCGCTGGGGTCTACGTCTACTCCGTGAGGGGACTTCGGTGTCGGCAGGAAGTACACGAGGCCCGGGCACTCTTCCGGTATCAAAACTTTCACTTTGTCCTTCATTTCAGAAGTAGCAGTGTGGGTCTTTTCGTTGTAAATATTGTGGGCGTACTTAGCCGGCATTTCCTTGTACTTGCCTTGCTTGATGTACTCCTCCGCTTTCTTCCAGTTGATGGCCGCAATAAAGTCCTTGTCGTTCTGGGAAGCATTGACTTCCAGCAGGGTGCTCTTTTCTTCTGTATTGTAAGTAGTGAAAAAGGTCCATCCGTGGGATTTGCCCTTGCCGGAGGGAGCCAGGTCATAGTTGAAAGCAGGCAGTAATACCTGAAAAGCTACGTCCAT
>CAJXXJ010000698.1 GCA_913062745.1 uncultured Phaeodactylibacter sp. | reverse complement strand
AAACAGGTGCTGCCCGAAGGAGCGCTCCAGGAAGGGGTTGAAGTTCAGCAGAGAGTCAAAGTTGGGCTCCGTGCGCGGGAACAGGTAGTCAATCCCCACATGGTTTAGCGTCAGCTGTTTATTGGGTGCCGGGCGATAGTCAAAACCATAGGTGCCGGTAAACAAATAGTACTCGTAGAAATCAAGGATGAGGAGGTAATTGAAGTTGGCGGATATGCGGGTGGAGGCATTTTCCACGAGGCGGTCGTACTCTTCATCCTTGAAAAATACGGATTTGCCCCCCAGTTTCGCCTGGTTGAGCCGGCGGGCGATTTTGAGGTAATCAATGTATCGCGGCAGGTACAGGTCTGTTTGCAGGCCCAGGTCCACCGTATTCCAAAACTGCCCACGGGCAATAGCATTAGGCCCCGGGTTGAATTCCACACCGGTATTGAACTCTGTGATCAGCAGCTCAGCCCCCCCAAACAGGTTTCGGTGCCGGAAGGAAGGGCTGACACCCAGCCCGATCAGGTTGCCCACGCCGGTTGCGCTGCGGCTTGCGTAGTCCAGCTCGAAGTCTACCCCCAGTTCCATGCGCTTACTTTGCGTAAGCTCGATACGGATATCCAGCTGATTGGCGTGGAGGCTGTCCGCCTTTTGCTTGATGCGCACAAAGCGGAAAACCCCGAGCCCGGATAGTTGTTTGTTGGTCTGATCAAAGGCCCGTTGGCTGTAAAGCGTCCCCTCTTTCAGGAATATGGACCGCACGATAGTCTGCGGCTTAATCCGAAACTCCGGGTAGGGCGTCCTGATGCGTATCCCGTCCACGATTGTATCCACCATGATGGAATCTTCCTGGCCGGGCACGTAGTCCATGTACACCACGATGTCATCGATCTGATAGACCTGATGCACGCTGTCTTCCGGAGGGGGCAATACTTCCAGCGACAAGGCAGCCTGCCGGCCGTTGACCGTAGTATCCGCATCAAGCGGTGCGATGTAGCTGTTGAAAAAATTGGCGTACCCGTTATTGCGCAGGTAAGTCGTGATGCGGTCCCGTTCCCGCTCGTACAGCTCGCCGTCAATCGGAGCGCCGGCCCTTAGCAAGCTGCCGGGGCTGATGAGCTGCAGCAGGCTGTCCACCCGCTCGTCTATGCTGAAAAATCGGATAGTGTCCACGGAATACTGCTCATTGGGCGTGACATTATAAGTCACATACATTTTCCGGCCCCGCTCCAGCACATCCGAGTAAACTTCGGCGTTGAAATAGCCCTTGTATTGCAGATAGTACTGCATCGCTTCCTCCGTAGCCCGGCGCAGCTCCGGGTCATAAATCACCGGCTCTTCCGCGATGACCCTCCGCTGCCAGCGGTCTATTTTCGTTGTATCTTTGGCATCTCCGGTAGCGTAGTAAAACCATTCGCGGGGGATAAAAAGGAACCGGCTGTTCTTCGTCTGTTTGTAAAGGGTGGATAGCTCGTATTTGAGCGCCCGCTTACGGTCCACTTCGCCGGATGTGTTGAGCTTTATGGTATTGCCACGCAGCAGGTACTGCCCATCCTCCAGGTATTTGGTGGTATTGCAGGAGCTGAGCAGAATGCATGCAGTGATGGCCAGGAATATATATCTTGTGCTTAGAGCCATGGGCTACGAATGGGAATAATCGCTTAAAATCGAGCAAAATCAACTACAGTAGTTATGCCGCTTTCAAAGAACGACATCAAGTATATCAAATCGCTCCGACTTAAGAAGTTCAGGCAAAAATATGATAATTTCGTAGTAGAGGGGGACAAAATCGTGCGGGAGCTCCTGCAACAGCGGCCAGAGTGGGTAGAAAGCGTCTATGCGCTTGATGAATGGGTCCCGACCCTCAGCCCCGTACAAACAAAAATCGAAACAGTGCCCCGTGCACAACTCAGCCAGGCGTCTTTACTTAAAACGCCCAATCAGGCCATCGCTATTGTGCGGCAGCAGCGTGCAGACTGGAAAAAGTGGCCGTTATCCGAACAGCTCTCCATCTACCTGGAAGACCTGCAGGACCCCGGCAACCTGGGCACCATTCTGCGGATCGCCGACTGGTTCGGAATCCCCAATGTGCTGTGCTCCCCACAGTCAGTAGACCTTTACAACCCAAAAGTCATACAAGCTTCTATGGGGGCCTTCCTGCGTGTCCATTATGCGGAAGCTACCCTTTCGGAAATACAGGAACTGCATCCCGGGCTGCCGGTATTCGCTACCGTCATGGAGGGGGAAAATGTCTTCCAGGCGGAACTGCCCGCGAACGGATTGCTGGCTATAGGCAATGAGGGGTCTGGCTTGAGCGACGACGCACTGCAGCGCGCTGACCGCAAAATTTCCGTGCCCCCTGCCCGGGGCGCCGGCGCCGAATCGCTGAATGCGGCAATCGCCACGGGCATCATCTGCGCAGTGCTTAAAAACAAAGCCGGCGGGCAGCTTTCATAAGCTGGCCGCCGGCTTTGTCTGGCCTTTCCGCTGCAGGCTTAATTTGCGGCAAGCAGCTTCTGCACCTCCCGCTCAATCTGCTCGGCACCCCGTACGCCCACGGAAGCGATCTTACCCTCCCGGTCGATGATAAATGCCTTCGGGATACTGCGTACGCCGTACTTCGCCGCAGCAACAGACTCCCACTTTTTGAGGTCACTAACGTGATACTCCCATTTCAGGTTGTCCTGCTTAATAGCGTCTACCCAGCGCTGTTTCTGGTTTTGCATATAGGCTTCCGCCTGAGTGTCGGAAGTCATACGGTCACGCGTACGCGAGTCCATACCATCAAGGGAAACGCTGAATACGGTAAAGCCCTGGTCTTTGTATTCATCGTAGACCTTGACGACGTTCGGGTTTTC
>CAJXXJ010000697.1 GCA_913062745.1 uncultured Phaeodactylibacter sp. | reverse complement strand
GACGTCGGTGAGCACCTCGAAGTACGGTACGATCATTTCATCATTGACCTGCATCAGCTTGGTGTACATCTGATTGGCCGGATCGGTCAGTGCGACGTAGTTGCCGTAGGATTTGCTCATCTTGCGTCCGTCCAGCCCGTTGATGATCGGGGTGGTCAGCACCCATTTCTCACGATTGGCGTAGGCTTTCTGCAGGGTGCGTCCCATCATCATGTTGAATGTCTGATCGGTACCGCCGATTTCCAAGTCCACATCCATCGCCACGCTGTCGTAGCCCTGCAGCAGCGGGTAGATGATCTCGTGACCGTGGATCGGTCGCTCATTCTCGAGGCGATCCTGAAACATGTCTCGCTCGAGGAGCTGCTGCACGGTGGTTTGTGCCAGTAACTTCACCATGTCGGCGTAATTGAGCTCGTCCAGCCAGTCTCCGTTGTGCTTGATCTCGATCATGTCGAAGTCGAGTACCTTACTGGCTTGGCGTTTCCAGTCTCTGAAGTTCTCTTCGATCTGCTCATCGGTGAGGACGGGGATTTGCGAAAGCGCAGTGAATAGCCGCCGTATGGAGAAACTGGAACTTCACGATGGCGGATACTTGCAGTACGAATGGGATACGGGCGGAGGTGGCCTCCCGGTGGTCTTCCTCAATGGCATTCTGATGAACCTCCGCTCCTGGAACGGGCAGCGGCCGGTGCTTTCAGAAGCGCGCCCCTGCCTGCTGCACGACTTCCGCGGGCAGTTGTACAGCAGTAAGGAATTGCCGGAAGCGCACCGCCTGGAAGGGCATGTATCCGATACCAAAGCTTTGCTTGATCACCTGGGCATACGCCGCTGCCACCTGGTCGGGACTTCCTACGGAGGCGAAGTGGCGCTGCTTTTTGCGAAAGCGTACCCGGAGCAGGTGCAGTCGCTGAGCGTTATCGCTTCTGTTAGCTACTCCGACGGCTTGCTGCAGCGGCAGGTCAGGCTTTGGGACAAGCTCAGCCGGGTGGATGCCGGCTTGTTGTACGATGCGGTAGTCTCTACTTCCTACTCTGCCGCATTTTTGGAGCGGCACGGCAACTTTCTGGATATGCGGCGGCAGGATTTTGAACAACTGCCGGCAGCATTTTTTACCGGCTTCCAAAAATTATGTGCTGCTTTCCTGGCCTTTCAGCTGTCTGACGAAGCGCTTGCGCAAATCAGCGCACCGGCTTTGATCATAGCAGCGGAGCACGACATCCTGAAACCGCCCCACTACAGCGAGCGGATGGCTGAAGCTATGCCCCATTCCGAATATGTTTGCCTCAAAGGCGCTGGCCATGCCGTGGTCATAGAGCAGCCCAAGACGATCAACCCGATACTGCGGGGCTTCATCGAAAAGAATGAGCCGTAAGCAATGATTTTCCTATTTTGGGGGAGTATAAAGTACTGCTCATGCCAGCCAAAGACCCGCGATACTGCCCTAACTGTTACTACCCGCTGCCGGAGTACGGCAACTACTGTGCCCATTGTAGCCAAAAGTATACGGATGGAAAAGTGACCTTTTGGGAGCTGATCCGCGAGTTTTTTGAATCCGTTCTCAATATTGACTCCAAAATCTTCCGGACGATGGGCGCGCTGTTTGTGCCCGGCCGGCTCACCGAAGCCTATTTTTGCGGAAAGCAGAAGCGGTACGTGCCTCCCCTGCGGCTGTTCTTTGTGATGGCGGTGGTGCACTTTGCCGTCATCGGTTTCCTGACGGTGGATGAGTTGGAAACCTCGCTGAAAGACGCTTTGGAAACATCCCGCTCGGATGCCTACTTCAGTAATTTCCATGCGGAGCTGGACAGTGCCCGCGCTGAGGTTGTGGCGCTCTACCCGGACGAGCCGGTGGTTGCTGCGGCGCTTGATACACTCAATGCACGGATAAAAACGGCGGAGCGCGACAGCCTGGAGATTACCTATGTGAGAAAGAGTGGCGTGGTCTCTTTCGAAACAAAACAGATGAAGGTGTCGATGTACGACCTGATGGAAATGTCTCCCGGCGAATTAGCAGATGAGTACGGGGTCACCGGGTTTTGGCAGCGCCTGGTCTTTCAGCAGGTAGCAAAACTCAACCGGGAGGGCGGCAATTTTGCCCGCTACGTAGTGGGTAACCTGATCTGGATGGCTTTGCTCATGATGCCCGCTCTCGCATTACTTTTGAAGCTGCTGTACGTGCGCCGCAACCGTTATTACGTAGAGCATTTGGTCTTCAGCTTCCACTATCACGCCTTTGCTTTCCTGATCGCCAGTATTCTGCTGCTGATCGGATACAGCGTACCGGAAGAACACAATGGGCTGTTGTTCTCCATTTTTTTCATGGGCACACTGCTTTACCTCTACAAGGCAATGCGCCGCTTCTATTTGCAGAGGCGATTCAAGACCATCCTCAAATTTATCATTCTGAACAACGCCTACCTCATGATATTCGTCTTCTTCGTCGTTGCGCTGGCCGTAGTGACGGCACTGACGTTTTAGAACTCCGCATTGCCCGGCGTGCGCGGGAAAGCAATGACGTCCCGGATATTGCCCATGCCGGTAATGAACTGCACCATACGCTCGAAGCCCATGCCAAAGCCTGCGTGTGGCGCACCGCCGAATTTACGCAGCTCGAGGTACCACCACAGTTCCTCCTCCGGAACGTCCATATCCGCCATGCGCTCGCGCAGCACATCGAGGCGTTCCTCCCGCTGTGATCCGCCGATGACCTCGCCGATGCCGGGGAAGAGCACATCCATAGCGGCTACGGTTTTGCCGGGGACGTTTTCCTGCTCGTCGTTCATGCGCATGTAGAAGGCCTTGATGCTGGCCGGGTAGTCGCGCACGATGACCGGTTTTTTGAATTTTTTCT
>CAJXXJ010000696.1 GCA_913062745.1 uncultured Phaeodactylibacter sp. | reverse complement strand
ATCACAAAAGACGAAGCAAAAATGGGGCATTTAGACGAATTGCAAATCGGAGAAATGAAATTATATCTACCCAGAAAATAAAGACTCCCGAAAATATTGAGTAAAAGGTCCTGACAGCCGTTAGTAAGCTTCCCTCCAAATTATATAGTCCGCCAACCCAAGATTTGTAATTTCTGACCCCTGACGATAAATGTCAGGGTCAGGGACCCGACGATGAATGTCGGGCTTACAGTCCAGACCTTCAGCGTCTGGGATCCGAGACTTGCGCGCTAAAAAAAATAGCTGCGCCATCATTTCACAAATCTTAAGTTGTTGGACTTTAAAGTCTCTCCGGATTTATGGATATTTAGGGCGGAGGGATACAAAGTGTAAGCAGTGTTTAGGCATCTGCTTATACAAGACTCCCGGATACTTTCAGATAAATCAGAGCCACAAAACACATCATGACAAGCATAAATCAAAGACAAGAACTGCAAAACCAAATCTGGAAGATCGCTAACGACGTGCGGGGCTCTGTAGATGGTTGGGATTTCAAGCAGTTCGTACTGGGCACGCTCTTCTACCGCTTTATCAGCGAAAACTTTACCAGCTATATCGAAGGGGGTGATGATAGTGTGAATTATCCTGAATTACCCGATAGTGTCATCACTCCGGAAATCAAGGAGGATGCCATTAAGACCAAAGGGTATTTCATCTATCCCAGCCAGCTCTTTGTGAATGTGGCCAAAAATGCGAACAACAATCCTGACCTCAATACGGACCTGAAGGCTATTTTTTCATCCATCGAAAACTCGGCTAGTGGGTATCCATCCGAACAGGATATCAAAGGGCTGTTTGCAGATTTTGATACGACGAGCAGCCGACTGGGCAATACGGTGGAAAACAAAAACAGCCGACTGGCTGCGGTCCTTAAGGGGGTAGCTGGGTTGAAGTTTGGAAATTTTGAGGACAATGAGATCGACCTTTTTGGAGATGCCTATGAGTTCCTGATCTCCAACTACGCGGCCAATGCCGGGAAATCCGGTGGCGAGTTTTTCACGCCTCAGCATGTCTCTAAGCTCATCGCACAGCTGGCGATGCACAAACAGGAAAAGGTCAATAAAATATATGACCCTGCGGTGGGTTCCGGCTCCTTACTCCTGCAAGCCAAAAAGCACTTCGACAACCACATCATAGAAGAGGGGTTCTTCGGGCAGGAGATTAATCATACGACCTATAACCTGGCGCGTATGAACATGTTTTTGCATAATGTCAACTACGATAAGTTCCATATTGAGTTGGGCAACACGCTTACAGAGCCTAAACTGCACGATGAAAAGCCTTTTGATGCTATCGTGTCTAACCCGCCCTACTCCGTAAGGTGGATTGGCAGCGATGACCCTACCCTTATCAATGACGACCGTTTTGCCCCGGCGGGTGTTTTAGCGCCCAAGTCCAAAGCAGATTTCGCCTTTGTGCTGCATGCCCTGAGCTACCTTTCCAGTAAAGGAAGGGCAGCCCTCGTCTGTTTCCCCGGCATCTTTTACCGGGGCGGTGCGGAACAGAAAATCAGAAAGTACCTGGTCGATAACAACTATGTGGAATCGGTGATCGCGCTCGCGCCTAACCTCTTCTACGGCACTTCCATTGCCGTGAATATTTTGGTGCTGTCCAAACATAAGACGGATACCAAAACCCAGTTCATCGACGCCACCGGTGAAGAGTTCTTTAAGAAACAGACCAACAATAATGTGCTGACGGATGGCCACATTAAGCAGATTATGGGCATGTTCGATACCAAAGAAGAGGTCGCACATGTCGCTACCACTATAGACAACAGCAAAATTGCCGAAAACGACTACAACCTCTCCGTCAGCTCTTACGTAGAGCCCAAAGACACCCGGGAGCAAATTGACATCGATGAACTCAACAAGGAAATTGCCGCTACGGTAGGCAAGATCAATGTGCTGCGGGCGGATATTGATGCAATCGTAAAGGAGATTGAGGCATGAGCAAGGAAGTAATCATCTATAAAAGTGCGGACGGACTTTCTGAGCTTTCGGTACATCTGGAGAATGAAGATGTCTGGCTAACGCAAAAACAGCTCGCTGAACTGTACCAGGCAGCTAAATCAACCATAAGTGAACACATTAAAAATATCTATACAGACGAAGAACTGACCCCGGAAGCAACTGTTCGGAAAATCCGAACAGTTCAAAAAGAGGGGGACAGAGCGGTAACACGCAATCTGGATTATTACAATCTGGATATGATTATAGCCCTGGGGTATAGGATCAATTCAAAAATTGCAACGCGCTTCCGGCAGTGGGCTACTGCTCGACTTAAAGAGTACATCATCAAAGGCTTCACCATGGACGATGACCGCCTGAAAAACCTGGGCGGCGGCAACTACTGGAAGGAACTGCTGGACCGGATCCGGGATATCCGTTCCAGCGAAAAGGTCATGTACCGGCAGGTGCTGGATTTGTACGCGACGGCTACCGCCTACGACCCCAAAAGCCCGGAAAGCATCACCTTTTTTAAAATCGTACAGAATAAACTGCACTACGCTGCGCATGGCAATACGGCCAGCGAGGTCATCTATCTGCGGGTGGATAGCAATAAACCCTTCGTGGGCCTGACCAACTTTAAGGGCAGTCAACCTACGCAGGCCGAAGCCATGATTGCCAAAAACTTTTTGGAAGAGAAAGAGCTGCGGGTGCTTAACAATCTCGTGGCCGCCTACTTCGATCTGGCGGAATTGAACGCCATTGAAGAACGGGAAATGCGTATGGCTGACTATGTACGCGAGTTGGATACCATCCTTGCCTCTGCGGGACGCAAAGTTTTAGATAATGCTGGCAAAGTATCGA
>CAJXXJ010000695.1 GCA_913062745.1 uncultured Phaeodactylibacter sp. | reverse complement strand
GTGAGAATCTCAAAGACAGACCGCCCGAACAGGGTGAGGATGCCCAGAGAAATGGGTACGTCAATATTGAGCGTACGCTGCTTCAGCCCCAGCCATGCCGACTGCAGGTAATCCCGCCCGGAATACAGCACAAGCGGCAGCGCCAGCATGATATTGAGGTAGCCAAAGAGCTGAAAAAACTCCCCCTCCAGCGTTTTGTCCAGCCCCAGGTACTCCGGGAAGCTGAGCAGCATGATGTTACCAAAAGCAAAGCCCGCCACACCTATTTTGTAGTAAAACGAGCGGTCCACCATCGGTCGCTGATCGCGGTCGAGGTCGCTGAGGTTGATGGCCGGCGTGTAGCCGATGCTGTCGAGCAGCTCCACAGCCTGCCGCAGGCTGATCTCAGATTCCGATATGGTGAGGTAAATTTCTTTTTTGACGAAATTGACGGTAGAGGATGCTACGCCGGGGCTAAGCTTATACAGGTTTTCCAGGAGCCAGATGCAGGAGGCGCAGTGGATTTGCGGCAGATAGAAAGTGACGCGCGTTTGTTGCCCGTCGCTGAAGTCGATCAGCTTTTCCCGCAGGTCAGGATCATCGAGGTAGGCGAATTCGGCTTGTTTTTTGCCTTTAAGGCTGAACGCCGCCTGCTCATCGATGTCGTAGTAGCGGCACAGTCCGTTTTCGTTGAGGATTTCAAAAACCGTTTTGCAGCCTTCGCAGCAGAACGATTTGTCATCCAGATAGATATCTACGCCATCGCAGGGCTCACCGCAGTGGTGGCAGGATGGCGCAGCATTGGTATGGTTGATTCCCACTCCTTCAGGAGTAGTCTTAATTTGGCTGGCCATTGGCATTTGTTCGTATTTTGCGACTGTTAAGAAGCGATCAGAGGAGCGTACTGCCCTGCTTCGCTTATTAGGAAGCAAGGTAGTCAGTCGGCCAGGTACTGCCATTGACATTTGTCACCCCTGAGCGCTGAGGTTTGTCAAATGGCTGCCAGGGCGGCTTATTTGCCAACGGCGCTTTCCCGCAGGCGTTGCAGGAAGGGAGAGGCGAAGATGAAGTTCTGCAGAAACTCATTGTCGCTGTCGAGCACTTCCTCTTTATTGCCGCGCCAGGCGATCTCTCCATTGTAGAGCAGAATGACGTTTTCACCGATTTCCATTACCGAGTTCATGTCGTGGGTGTTGATCACGGTGGTGATATTGTTCTCTTTGGTAATGCTCTGAATCAGTTCGTCAATCACGATGGAAGTCTTGGGGTCAAGCCCGGAGTTAGGCTCGTCGCAGAACAGGAAGCGGGGCTCCAGCACAATGGCCCGGGCGATACCGACCCGTTTTTGCATGCCGCCGCTGATTTCAGAAGGGAAAGCGTTGTTGACATCACCGAGGCTTACCCGCTCCAGGCAGTAGTCCACGCGTTTGCGCTTTTCTTTGTAGGAGCGGTTGGTAAACATATCGAGCGGGAAGCGGATGTTCTCTTCCACCGTCATGGAGTCGAACAAGGCAGAGGCCTGAAAAAGCATACCGACCTGCATGCGGATGGCCCGCTTTTGCTTCTTGCTGAGGCTGAAGAAGTCGGTATCGTCGTACCAGACTTTACCCTCTGTAGGGTTGAGCAGGCCAACGAGCAGCTTAAGCATTACCGTTTTGCCGGCGCCGCTGCGCCCGATGATCAGGTTGGTCTGCCCTTTGTAAAACTCGGTGGTGATACCCTTCAGCACCTCGTTGTCTTCAAATCGCTTGATGATATTTTCCGTTCGGATCATACTTTTCGTTTAACCGGTCAACAATACAGCGATAACGTAGTCTGCTACCAAAATCAGAATATCGCTGAACACCACTGCATTGGTACTGGCCTGGCCCAATTCTATGCTGCCGCCCCGTACGTAGTATCCCTGATAGCAGGACACGGAGGTGAGGATGAAGGCGAAGACTACAGCCTTGATGAACATCATATTGACGTTGAAAGGCTCGAAGAAGGAGCGCAGGCCTTTGATATACTCGGCATCAGACATGGCTCCGGTTGGCACCGCTGCGAGGTAGCCGCCCCCTATGCTGATGAATGCACCCACTGCAACGAGCAGGGGGATCACCACCAGCGCGGCGATGATTTTCGGCGTGATCAGGTAGGCCGCCGTATTGACGCCCATGATCTCCATGGCATCGATGTGCTCCTTCTGCCGCATGCCGCCGATCTCGGAGGCGATGTTGGAACCCACCTTACCTGCGAGTACCAGGCAGGTGAAGGTGGGCGCAAGCTCGATGATGGTCATGTCGCGCACCACGTAGCCGATATAATACCGGGGAACGAGCGTGCCTCCCAGCTGATAGGAGAACTGTACCGCCGTCACCGCGCCGATGAAGATGGAGATAAGGGATACGATAAACAGCGATCCCACGCCGATGTCGTTCATCTGCCGCATCGTCTCCTTATAGTACATAGAGACTTTCTCGGGCCGGGAGCTTGCTGTTCCCAGCATCATTACGTAGCGGCCAAAATGGAACAAAAGGTTTTTCAGAAACATAAGGTCTATTCAGTGCGTCAATGCCTGCGCAAATGTAGAAGCTTTAAGGTAAAAAAGGGGAAGGGGGTAAAAGTTTTATCGGCTGCCAACAAAGTCTGTTGTGCGGTTTCCCGAAAACAAAGCCCTGCGCCCGGCCGTTTTGCAGTTATGCAAACGAGAACCAACATCATCATAACCGGTGCGACCAAGGGGATTGGGCGCGCGGTTGCTGCGCGTTTTGCCCCTTCTGCTGCCCGGATCGCGCTGATAGCCCGCTCCGCGGAGCAGCCCTCCGCTACCCGCCGGGAATTGCTGGCTGCCGCGCCGGACTGCCAAATCAGCCTGTACGCCCGGGATTTATCG
>CAJXXJ010000694.1 GCA_913062745.1 uncultured Phaeodactylibacter sp. | reverse complement strand
GTTGTTTGCTGATTATTGTGTTGGCAGCAGAGGGCGGCAAGATATCTGTAATTCGTCGCTCTAGTAGTCCGCTTGGGGGTTTAGCTAGGTGAGTGCAAGCCGCCTGATTACACCAAGTTATGAGGTGGTCTGCCCCGACACAAATCAATCCTGTTGCGAGTCGATCTGTGTCGGGTGCAAAGCCATCCATTAATACCTCATATGCCCTTAGCAGGAATAGTACATGTCGAACTCAACAGGATGAGTGGTCATGTTCAGCTTTTCAACTTCTTCACGCTTCAGACCGATGTAAGCATCGATCATGTCGTCAGACATCACGCCGCCAGCGGTCAAGAAGTCACGATCCGCATCCAAGGCATCCAGCGCCATCTCAAGCGAGCTGGCCACAGTGGGGATTTCTTTCGCTTCTTCTGGTGGCAAGTCGTACAAGTCTTTATCCATAGCATCGCCAGGATGAATCTTGTTCTTAATGCCGTCCAGGCCCGCCATCATCATGGCCGCGAAGGCGAAGTAGACGAGGCGCCAGTAGGGATAGATGATCTGGTTGGCCTCCATGCCGATCAACGCCCCGAAATCGAAGCTGCCGGTGAAGGCGGGACTGTGTTGCTGGAAGCCGGGCTGCACAAAGAGTCCGCTACCGTGCTGATAAGCGAGCGGGTCCGCATCACCGGAGAAGAAGGCGCTGTTCTGGAGTTTGACAGTGATGATACATCTGATTTCCCCTATGTGGCCGAGCCGGCCTTGCATGTCAAAGATGCCAGCCGTGTCGTTATTGAAGGGCTGACCATAATGGATACGGATACTTCCGGATCGGTAGCTATACTGATTGAATCCTCTTTTCTGACCCGCATCAAAGACAACCGGCTCATAGGCTACGAGAACTCCATCGTCAACCAGTTTGGTGAGTCTACACGTGTCCACGGCAATGAAATCTTGTCTCCCAAGCCGTTGGGCGGTTTCGGTATCCTCAGCGTTAATGGCAAAGCGTTCTACGCCTACAATAACTACATCCTGGCAGGGAATGCCGGGCTTTTTGTCGGCGATGAGAAAGGCTTGCTGGTCAATAACCACTTTACAACTACCAGCGGAAGTATCGGCTTCCTTTTTTGCACTCCAAATATCGGAGGAGTTTACATCCTTCTGCCTTCCGGCGAAATGGCAGTTGCCGAGACCAGCGCCAACCGCTGGCTGGCCTGGCGGAATTATGCAGAGAATTTCCTGTGGAACTATCTGGTAATCGATAATGCCAACAACAACACCCTGGTCAACAACCGCGCTGACAATGCCGGTATTGCTGATATCGAGTTGGCCGGCGAGTCAGAAAGATTCGGCTTTTTTACCCCAAAGGCTTTTGACAACCTCGTACTCTCTCAGGGCGAGCCGGACGTTACTATCAAAGTCTGTGGCGAAGGTAATTTTGCTGTGGGCGGGCAGCTAATGGATAACGGGGAATCCCCCTGTAATTAAGCAGAAAAGACACCCTAACCCCAAAGTGCCGCTGTGCCTTCCTCCGGGAGGGCGCAGTTTTTTGTTTGCAGGAAATTTGGATATTTCCACACAAAAGTTTTATATTTGAAGGGATTTAAACATTTTCTCTGTTTAACCCAGAAAACCATGAAAAACAAACCCCAAAACAACCCCGAGCTTGAGCTCGCCTACGAGTACGTGTGCAACACCAACAAATGCCTGTTCCTCACCGGCAAGGCTGGCACCGGAAAGACTACTTTTTTGCATCGCCTGAAAGACAGCCCGCCCAAGCGGCTGGCCGTTGCTGCCCCTACCGGCGTCGCAGCTATCAATGCGGGCGGACAGACGATCCACTCACTGTTTCAATTGCCTTTTGGCCCGCTTGTGCCCGGCAACAAACGCCGGGACCCCGCGCGCCTGCGCCGCTTAAGCCGTAAAAAGTCCAAGCTGCTGCGCAGCCTCGATCTGCTGATTATCGACGAGATCAGCATGGTGCGGGCGGATGTGCTCGACGGCATCGATGATGTCCTGCGGCGTTGCCGCCGCTCCGCGGAACCCTTCGGCGGCCTGCAGCTTCTGATGATAGGCGATCTGCACCAACTGCCTCCGGTGGTGAAGGACGAGGACTGGTCGCTGCTGCAGGAATACTACGACACACCGTATTTTTTCAGCAGCCGCGCTTTGCAGCAATGCCATCCGGTCACGGTGCAGCTGAAGCACATCTACCGGCAATCGGATGAGCGGTTCATCCACCTCCTGAATAAAGTGCGGAACAACGAAATGGACGATGAAGTCCTGCAAATGCTGAACGCCCGTTACCAGCCGCCGGAGCGGATGGCCGACTACGCTTCCTACATCACGTTGACCACCCACAACCGCAGCGCCCGGCAAATCAACGAGGAGCAGCTGCATGCTCTGCCCGAGCAGATGCATACCTTTGAGGCCACTGTGGAGGGCGACTTCCCGCCATCTTCCTTCCCGGTGGATGAGCTGCTGCACCTTAAGGCCGGAGCACAGGTCATGTTTGTCAAGAACGACAACGGCAGCGATCGCCGCTACTACAACGGCAAAATAGGGCAGGTTCTCCGTATCGACGAAGAAGATCAAGTCATCACCGTACAATGCCCGGGCGATGAGCGGCCGATCCGGGTGCAGCGGGTGCAATGGGAGAACTGCAAGTACGAGCTCAATGAGCGCACCAAAGAGGTAGAGGAGCGCGTCGTGGGCGCCTTTACCCATTTTCCGCTGCGGCTGGCCTGGGCGATTACCATCCACAAAAGTCAGGGGCTCACTTTTGAGCGGGTCGTCCTCGATGCACAGGCGGCCTTTGCGCACGGGCAGGTATACGTAGCGCTCAGCCGCTGCAACACACTGGAGGGCATCGTACT
>CAJXXJ010000693.1 GCA_913062745.1 uncultured Phaeodactylibacter sp. | reverse complement strand
AGAAAAAAAAGCAGTACATGCAGAATGATCACTACAACATCGGGGACACGGTCCTGTACAAGAATAATCAGCTCATCGCGTTCAATAAGCCGGCCGGGCTACCGGTAAGCTCTGACAAAACGGGGGACACCTCTATGGCTCAGTTGGGTGAAATTTATACCAAATCACGCCTCGGCCTGGTGCACCGGCTGGACCGCCCGGCGAGCGGGGTGGTGCTCTTTGCACAGACGGACCGGGCACTGGTCAGCCTGAACGAGCAATTCCGGGAGCGCAGAGTAGAAAAAGTATACCTGGCGGCAGTAGCTGAGCGCCCGCCGCAGGATGAAGGCACCCTGGTCCACTACCTCGCGCGCGACGGCCGTACCAATAAGACCGCTGCGTACGGGGAAGCCCGGGAGGGTAGTAAGCGCGCCGAGCTTTCTTACCGCTACCTGCAGAGCAGCGACCGCTACCACTTTCTGGAAATTCGTCTGCATACCGGCCGCCACCACCAGATACGGGCACAGCTGGCTGCTATCGGCTGCCCGATCAAAGGGGACGTCAAGTACGGTTTTCGGCGCGGCAACCGCGACCGCTCCATACACCTGCACGCCTGGAAGCTGCAGTTTCACCACCCCGTTTCTGAAGAAAGAGAAACTATTGTCGCTCCCCTGCCGGCAGACGACCCGGTATGGAAGAGCTTTCAAGCTAAAGGAATATGAGCATAGCAATTATCCGACAGTACTTCCCGAAGCTCACTGACCGGCAGTGCGAACAGCTGGAGCAGCTGGGGCCCCTCTATCAGGAGTGGAACGACAAAATCAATGTCATTTCCCGTAAGGATATCGACAACCTCTACCCCCACCACATCCTCCATTCGCTGGGAATTGCCAAAGTGGTCTCCTTCCGAAAAGGCGCACGCGTGCTTGACCTCGGCACCGGGGGCGGCCTGCCGGGCATCCCGCTGGCCATTCTTTTTCCGGAAACGGAATTCACGCTCATCGATGGTACCCGCAAGAAGATCAAGGTGGTGGAAGAGATTGTGGCAGCTACCGGACTGGAAAATGTCAAACCTTTGCACCAACGGGCAGAAGAGCTGAAAGGGCGCTTTGATTTCGTCGTGTGCCGGGCCGTAGCCAGTCTGGATAAACTGGTGCTCTGGAGTCAGCGGCTGATACGGGAAGAGCAGCAACATGCACTGCCCAACGGCCTGCTCACCCTCAAGGGCGGGCAGCTGCGCGAAGAGATTAAAGCGCTGGGCAAGGGGCAGTACGTAGAGCAATACCCGCTCACGGATTACTTTGGTGAGCCGTATTACGAAGAGAAGTACGTCATTTACGTGCAAGCCTAAGCAGGCCGGCCCGCTAAAAATTTCCGCATGCCCTGCAGTTTTTGTAATTTTGGAAAACCGAATTGAAAATAGCATAACAAGAACAGCTCTATGTCATTTGAAGTAGAAGGCAAACTCCATAAAAAGTTTGACACCGAAAGCAAGACCGATACCTTTCAGGCGCGCGAATTCGTCATCGAAACGGAAGGCAATTACCCGCAGATGGTAAAATTTCAGCTGGTACAGGACCGCTGCGCCCTGCTCGACCCCTTTGAGGAAGGGCAGATGATCAAAGTCCACTTCGACCTGCGCGGCCGCGAGTGGAATGGTAAATACTTTACCAATCTGAACGCCTGGCGACTGGAGGAAGGCGGGCAGCAGCAAGCCGCTCCAACTTCCGCACCGCCGGCAGCAGAGGACTTCCCCACCGCGAATGACGAGCCGGCCACCGAAGCCGACGACGACCTGCCATTCTAGCCAGGGTGCCGGCATTTAGCGCATTGCCCGGGAGCCCGGTTGCTTGTACGCTAGCAGCCGGGCTTTCGTATGTCTGGCAATAATTTCAAGCGCTTTGCATTTTATAAGCAGAAAACTTTTTACATGAAAAATCTGCTGTTTCTCGCCTTGATTGGCAGCTTGGCCATCCCTGCCTCCGCGCAGATACTCACTGGCATGGGTACCCGATGGAGCGATAGCTTCAGTGAATGGCGCATATTTACCGCAGAAGGGGGGGAGGAAGGCACGCTGGAGCGAATGTGGGCGATGCAGGACGACTGGACAGAGTGGCGCTACCGGCTGGGAGAGCAGGCCGGCACCATTAAGCAGAAATGGCCCAACAACCCCAATCAGTGGGAAGCCCGCGGCGATGGGGAGATCGTCACCGCCCGCACGGTCTACCCTAATGACCCGCGCGAGTGGCAAATTTCGGATGGCACGCACACCCTCAGGCTGAGGCTCCGCTTTGCCAATATTCTGGAAGAATGGATGCTGGGCACTGACCGGTATGGCTGGTTCGAAATGTATACGGCCTACGAAGGAGACCCGCGCGACTGGGTCATTGTGGATGAACTGCAGGAAGACCTGCCCCTCACTATGAAAATGATGATGAGCTTCATCGTCATCTGGAACAGTACGCCCAAACAGTAAGCTTACCGGTTTTTCCAGGCTTTCGCCCAACGCCGCAGCCGCTGCCGCTCTACGGTAGCGATGAAGGCCAGATAGAACAGCATCAGCAAAGTACTGAGCGCCAGCCCCGACCAGAAATCCGGCTGCAGCCAGTCCTGCAAATAAATACTGCCAAAGTATACGGCCACTGCCGAAAGCACATAGAGCAACATGCGCCCCACCGGATAGTGGATCGGATAGTAGCGCTGCCCGGTCCAGTAGCTTACCCCCGCCATGAAAGTGTAACAAGCCAGCGCCGCCCAGCCCAGCGCCATGAAGTCAATCTGTGGGATGAACAGGTAGTTGAGGCTGATTGTAATCACGGACCCGCCCACCGCGATATACCCTCCGATAACCGTACGGTCTGCCAACTTGTACCAAATGGA
>CAJXXJ010000692.1 GCA_913062745.1 uncultured Phaeodactylibacter sp. | reverse complement strand
TATCCAAATTGTTGCCGGCATCGACTTCATCGGCGGCTCTTACGAGTGGACTTCGACCGATAATGTTACCCTGAGCTGTTCGGACTGCCCGGCGCCGGTGGTTACGGCCAATGACCCCGGCCTGGCCTCTATCATCGTAACGCTGTTCGGCAACGGATGTACCGTGCAGGATGCCGTACAAATTGAAGTGCTTGAGCAAAATGCACCGGAATTCACCGTAGCGGAAGACCAGGAGATCTGCATTGGCGAAACTGTCAGCATCGGCGGCGAAGCGGTAGCGGGTACCAATTACAACTGGCTCTCCGTACCTCCCGGCTTCAGCTCGGATGCAGCAGACCCCTCCGTCAGCCCCGACAGTACCACTACCTACTTTCTGGAAGCCACCAATAACGAATGCCCGCTTACCAGCCTGGACAGCGTGGAGGTGCGCGTCTTTATACCGCCGGTGCTGCAGGTGGCGTCGGACACCAGCCTTTGCCAGGGCGACAGCCTGACGCTGGGCAATACGCCGGCACAGCCCAATGTTTCCTACAGCTGGTCTGGCCCACCGGAAATCGTAGACCCCACTGCCGCCAACAGCCTGGCCTTTCCGCAGCAAAGCGGCACCTATACGCTTACCGGCACACGCGGTGCCTGTGTGGAGGCAGCTTCTTTTGAAGTGGACATAACGCCTATCGCCATTGATATTTTAGCAGACGACAGCCTGCGCATTTGCACCGGCACGGAGGTGGAACTTCTGGTAGACATTACCCCCGCCGGCGACACCGCACTGTGGACCTCTACGCAGCCCGGCTTTGACAGCCTGCTGAGCAACAGTATCACCGTGAGCCCGGAAAGCGAGGTAACTTACTATGCACAAACCGGCGTGGATGCCTGCTTCCGCATTGACTCCGTAGTCATTATCGTGGACAGCCTACCGGCAGGGCTGGATATTTCTCCGGTGGACACCACCGTATGTAAAGGAGAAACCGTGTTGTTTACTTCGTCACTTTACGAACCCGCAGATTTCCCCAATATCGAATTCCTCTGGGAACCCTCACAGGGGCAGGAAACGCCCGACAGCCTTTACAACCTGGTAATCACGGCTACGGAGGAAGCAGAAGAATACATCCGTATCACGACCAACGGTGCCTGCGTGGACACCGCAAGGGTTCAGCTTACCGTAGATGTCCCCCCCACGCTGACCATCAGCCCGACGGACACCGTCATCTGCCCGGGCGACGCCATTGAGCTGCTCGTGACGCTGGAAGGGGAATCGGATGAACAGGAATGGACCACCGGGGCTGAGTTGCTGACCTGCCCGGACTGCCTCAACCCCACTACTGCTCCGATTACCGAGCCAACGGCCTTTACGTTCCGGGCCAGCAAAGGCGACTGCCCGACCGAAGTCTCCGCGTTTGTCGGCTTCCCGCCGGCCGTAAGTTACGTGCTGCAGGAAGATGTAGTGATCTGTGAAGGCGAGTCCGTACAGCTGATCTTCAACGCTTCTGATGAGGGCACCTACACCTGGACATCTACGGACCCGGACTTCGGCGAAGTAATTTCCAACGACCTTAGCGTCAGCCCGGATGAAACGGCTACCTACTTCCTGACCGTGGAAAGCGTGTGCGGCGTAACCGAAGACAGCATCACGGTGGAGGTCATCCCTGAGCCGGAATTGTTGTCGGTGAGCATCAGCGATGAGGTCATCTGCGAAGGAGAAGAAGTAACGCTGACGGCCGAGGTGGCCAATGCGCAGCCCAACGATACTTACCTGTGGTTTAACGAGGCCGGAGAAGAAATAGCAAGCGGCGCTACGGTCACCATTACGCCAGAGCAGAGTGGGTCCATCAGCCTGAATTTTGCGAGTGCGGAAGGCTGCGGCTCCTTTACCGGCACGGTCAGCGTACAGCTGTTGCCTGCACCGGTACTTGACCTGGCCGACGATGCCGTGGTCTGCCTTGGGGCATCCGTACAGCTGAACCTGGCCTCGGATGCATCCACTACCTACAGCTGGACGGCTACAGACCCCAACTTCAGCAGCTCTGAAGCGGAGCCGGTCGTAACGCCTACCGAGACCACGACCTATACCGTGGTAGCCGACAACGACAATTGCCCGGAAGTGGAAGCCTCTGTGACGATTGAAGTAATACAAGACCTTACATTGCAGGTGATTGCCGATGCAGAGCTGATTTGCTCCGGCGAGGAAATCACGATTGAAGCCGTACTGAGCGGGGAAGGTGGCCCGGGCAGCAGCTTTGAGTGGTCCGGAAGCGACGGCAGCAGCTTTAACGGCAGCAGCATTCAGGTAGCACCGCAGAGCACCACCACCTATACCGTCAACTATTCTGACGAGCTGGGTTGTAATACACTTTCCGGGGCAGCCACCATTCAGGTAGAGCCGGGCATAGAGCTCACGGGCATCAGCCTGGAACCAGACACCACCTCATTCCTGGTAGGCGATGTGGTGACGCTGACTGCAGACTACCTCGCCCCGGCTTTTGAGGAAGGTGAACTCTTGTTTGAATGGTTTGCCGGGACGGACCCGGCTGTACCGCTGCAGAGTGGGCTGGGCCTGGCCAGCGTTTCAGATACCCTGCTCGCGGCATCCGAGAATCAGGTTTATTCCGTCACCATTACTACCCCGGCGGGCTGCGCTTATACCGTAAATACCGGTATTTTGGTGGAAGGCATAGAGATAGCGATGCCCAACACCTTTACGCCCAACGGTGATGGCACCAATGATGTATTCCCCTTTGTCTCCAATGTGCCAGCCTCCACCTTAGAAGTGGTTGAGTTCATGATTTACAACCGCTGGGGGCAGCTGATCTACGAAAATGACCGGCCGGACGTAGGCTGGGATAGCACCATAGACGGTACG
>CAJXXJ010000691.1 GCA_913062745.1 uncultured Phaeodactylibacter sp. | reverse complement strand
CAGCAGCGATTGGAACCTTTACGATTTTCTGGTTTTCTTTTGCCAGTCGCGGGGTATTCCCAAAGGCGTTTTCCTGCTGCAGAGCCTGAAATCCGGGCTCAAAGACTTCCTGGGCACCGGCGGCGGCACCCACAGCCACAAGCTCGACAAAGCGCGGCACCTGATGGAGGTCTTTCCGGATACTAAATTCATCCTCATTGGCGACAGCGGGCAGCACGATGCCAACCTCTACGCACAATTGTCGGAAGAATACCCGGAGCGCGTGCTGGCCGTCTACATCCGCGATGTGACGGACCGGAAGAACAGCGACACCATACTTGAGCTCTACCGCGACCACCCGCAGCTGGAGGGTAAGGTCTGCCTTTCGGCAAATACCTATGAGACTGCCCGGCATGCCTGGGAGCACGGCTTCATCACCAAACAAAACCTGGAGGAAGTAGAGCAAGCCGTTAATAACGTGGAAGGCTGACCCACGGTGCCACTGATTTTCGGGTGCTTGCTTTCGCAAAATACAGGTAGCCTTCCTCCTTTTATCCCCATTTGCTCTATCTTGCAGCCCAAAAATTGCGCCATGCATACCCTGGACGACATCTCCGCTTTATTTCAAGACCGCTTTCCCCAACAGCCTCTGCTGGTGCAAGCCTGCGGCCGCATCAATATCATCGGTGAGCATACCGATTACAACAACGGATTCGTATTACCGGCGAGCATCGATAAGTATCTCTTTTTTGCCCTTGCGGAAAACGGTACGGACGAGTGCCATTTCTACGCAGCGGATGTCGGACAGGAGCATCATTTCAAGCTGGACGCTATCAGGCAATCAGACAGAGGCTGGGCCAATTACCTGATGGGTATACTGCAGCAGCTGCAGCAGGAGGGCGTTTTGCTGGAGGGCATTGACCTCGTTTTTGGTGGCAACCTGCCCATCGGCGCAGGCATGAGCTCCTCGGCAGCGCTGGAGGCCGGCTTTGCGCTGGGCATCTGCAGCCTGTTTAATTTACAAAAGCCCCGGCACGAACTCGCCAAGCTGGCACAGCGCTCTTCCCATGAATTTGTGGGCATCCCCTGCGGTATTATGGATCAGTTTGCCAGCCTGTTTGGCCGCGCCGGGCAGGCCATCAAGCTCGACTGCCAGTCTTTAGGCTACGAATACATTTCCCTCAATACCGGCGACTACGAGTGGCTGCTGCTCGATTCCAAAGTGGAGCACGAGCTGGCGAGCTCCGCCTACGAGGACCGCGTGGAGGAGTGTGCGCAGGGTGTCCGGGCCGTGCAGCTTTCTTTCCCGGAAGTGCAGAGCCTGCGGGATGTCAGCCTAGAGCAGCTGGAGCAGAGCCAGAAGGCGATGAGCGGGCTGGTCTATCAGCGTTGCCGCTACATACTGGAAGAGAACGAGCGGGTACACCAGGCAGTGGCCTGCCTTTCGGAAGGTGATATGCCGGCACTGGGGCAATTGCTGTTCCGCACCCACGAGGGGCTGAGCAGGGAGTACGAGGTCAGCTGCCGCGAAACGGATTTTCTGGTGGAGCTGGCGCAGGAGCACCCGGGCGTGGCTGGTGCCCGCATGATGGGCGGTGGCTTCGGCGGCTGTACGCTTAATTTGGTCCGCCGGGCAGATAAAGATGATTTTCTGAAAAAGGCGAAGCGGGAGTATTACCGGGCGTTTGGTATCCGGGCGGAGCATTATGCGGTAGAGGTGGTGGATGGGACGGAGGTGGTTTAGGGTTGAGGGGAGAGTGGGAGAGTGAGTGAGTGGGAGAGTGAGTGAGTGGGAGAGTGGGAGAGTGGGAGAGTGAGTGAGTGGGAGAGTGGGAGAAAATTAAAAGTGATATGCGAGATATATTACAGGAGGCGTATGATCCGGAGCGCTTTCGCGAAATGGGGCACCGGCTGGTAGATCAGTTGGCGGATCAGCTTAAGGCTGTGCAGGAGCGAGGGGGGCAGGCGATACCGTACGTTCCGCCCGGGGAGCAGCGGCAATTCTGGGCAGAGCGGGAGGCGTCTGGGCCGATAGCGCTTTGGCAGCAGGTGATGGAGCGCTCGGTACAGCTGCACCATCCGCGCTATATGGGGCATCAGGTGAGCCCGCCGGCGCCGGTCGCTATGCTAAGCGGGCTGGTGGATGGCTTCCTCAACAACGGGATGGCGGTGTACGAAATGGGTATGGCGAGCACGGCTATTGAGCAGCAGGTGGTGCAGACCGTAGCTGCTGCAATGGGTTTTGGGCCCGGGGCCGGCGGCATCCTTACTTCCGGCGGTACGCTGGCTAACCTGACGGCGCTGCTGGCTGCACGCTCTGCCAAAGCGCCTGGGCGAGTATGGGCAGAAGGCCACCGGGAGCCACTGGCGCTGATGGTGTCGGAAGAGGCGCATTACTGTGTAGACCGGGCGGTACGCATCATGGGGTGGGGGAGTGAAGGCATTATCAAGGTGCCGGTGGATGAGCGCTACCGCATGCGCACTGAGCTGTTGCCAGGCTATTTAGCGAAAGCCGAATCAGAAGGCAGGCGGGTCATCGCTGTGGTGGGCAGTGCCTGTTCCACCTCTACCGGCTCCTTTGATGATTTGTCGGCTCTGGCCGATTTTTGTGAGGCCAACGACTTGTGGCTGCACATCGACGGTGCGCACGGCGCGGCACTGGCGTTTTCGGAGCAGCACCGGCATATTCTGCGAGGTATGGAACGAGCGGATTCCGTAGCGATGGATTTCCATAAGATGCTGCTGATGCCGGTGCTGGCTACGGCACTGCTTTTCCGCGAAGAGCGGCAGTCTTACCGCACCTTTAGTCAGCGGGCGCAGTACCTCTGGGAAGGGCAAACGGAGGAGGAGTGGCACAATCTGGCCAAGCGCACCTTTGAATGT
>CAJXXJ010000690.1 GCA_913062745.1 uncultured Phaeodactylibacter sp. | reverse complement strand
GCGGATGGCCAGGCAAAGTTCATATCCGCACCGATGTGCTTGGAGTTCATTACGTCGTATGCCCCCCCGTAGGCTTTGCGGGTGATGAGCGTGATGCGGGGCACCGTAGCTTCGCTGAAGGCGTAAAGCAGCTTAGCACCGTTGACGATGATGCCGTTCCATTCCTGATCGGTGCCCGGCAAAAAGCCCGGAACATCCACCAGTACCAGCAGCGGGATGTTGAAGCAGTCGCAGAAGCGGACAAAGCGGGCCCCCTTTTTGGAGCTGTCCACATCAAGCACGCCTGCCAGGCTCATCGGCTGATTGCCGACGATGCCAATACTGCGGCCGCCAATGCGCGCAAAGCCGACTACAATATTGTCGGCATAGTTCTCGTGCACCTCCATAAAAGACTCTTCGTCTACAATGCCCTTCACCACATCACGGATATCGTAAGGTTGGTTGGTGTTTTCCGGCACAATATCCCGCAGGTGCTCCCGGAGCTCATCGCCCAGCTCGTAGGGTAGCTTGCGCGGCTTCTCTTCGCAGTTTTGAGGCATATAGCTCAGCAGCCGCTTGATCTTGTGGATGCAGTCAATATCATTGGCAGCGGTAAGATGCGTCACGCCCGACTTGGTGCTGTGGGCAGAAGCACCGCCCAATTCCTCCGCGGTCACCTCCTCATTGGTCACGGTTTTCACCACGTTGGGGCCGGTCACAAACATGTACGAGGTGCCCTCCACCATAACCGTAAAGTCGGTCATTGCCGGGGAGTACACGGCTCCGCCGGCGCACGGGCCCATGATGGCAGAAATCTGCGGTACAACGCCGGAAGACATGACATTCCGGTAGAAAATATCTGCATAGCCGCCCAGAGAACGGACGCCTTCCTGAATACGGGCGCCGCCGGAGTCGTTCAGCCCGATCACCGGAGCGCCGTTTTTCATGGACATATCCATAATCTTGCAGATTTTCTCGGCGTGGGTTTCCGAAAGCGAGCCTCCAAATACCGTGAAATCCTGCGCGAACACGTACACCAGCCGGCCATCAATTGTACCGTAGCCTGTAACTACGCCATCGCCGGGAATCCGTTGCTTATCCATGCCGAAGTCGGTACAGCGATGTTTGACAAAGGCACCGATCTCCTCAAAGGAGCCCTCGTCGAGCAGGAAGTGGACCCGCTCGCGGGCTGTCAGCTTCCCTTTCTCATGCTGCTTGTCGATACGCTTTTGCCCGCCGCCCAGTTCTGCCTGCGACAGCCGGTCTTTTAATTCTGAAAGTCGGTCTTTCATATTGGCTAGTGTTTCTTTTGTATGATAAAGCCCTTGCCGACCGAGTGGGCTGCTTTGCCGAACAGCGCCTGATCGAGGGCGATAATAGCGTCCGTCACCTTGGCCAGTGCAGGCTCCTTCACGGATGGGCGCAGCGCTACTTTCTTCTCCTGTGCTCCCTGTAGGTTAGTGGCGTTAGCCTTGAAGATCCGCTGAATAATGCCCGTCCAGTACATCTCCAGCAGCCCAATGATGTAGCCGCTCAGGTTTTGCTCCTTGACTACAGCGAGCTGATTCTTGCCCGACCAGGCCCGGAAGTCTTTCTTGGAGACCAGATATTCGTGGCCAAAAGCGTAGGCTCCCTGCGGTATTTTTCGGTTGCCAAACCAGCTCAGCACCCGGTTGATCGGATCGTACGTCAGCGGAAAGTCCAGGGATGGGAACGTAATCAAAGCCACACCATCCGGCTTAAGCACCCGCTGTACCTCCTCGATCATGCGCTCGGGATGCCCGACGTGCTCAATGACATCCACGGAGACGATCAGGTCAAAGGTATTGTCCCCGAAGCTGAGGTCCAGGGCATTTTCCACCCGGTACGTCAGGTTGGGGATGCCGGCATTGAGCTGCCGGGCGTAGGCCACATCCTGCTCGTTGATATCACAGGCAGTCAGCTGCCCGCAGAATTGACTGATCATCGGATCGTAGTCCCCTTCCCCGGTGCCCAGGTTGAGGGCGTGATCAAAGGAGCGCTCCCGTGCCAGCTGCTGAAGATGGCGCCGCACAAATAAGTAGCGGTTGCGGTAGGTCGGGAACAACAATTTATAATTCATGCTTCAGGTTTCCTGATTGCTTATATAGTTTCTGCGGCAAAAATAGCATTTCTGCCGACGACAATACGGCCCGGGGGGATATGCCTGCCAAAATGTGCTGCCGCCCGGTAGCTGTCCTCCGGCTTTCGCCGAAAGGCTTACAAACGGGATGCCGCCTCCAGGTACTGCTGCGCCTGCTCCGTTTGCCCCAACTGCTGCAGCGCCTCCGCCGCCAGCTGATAGGCTGCTTTGAAACGCGGGTTCACCTCAATTGCTTTTTGCGCCTGCTCATACGCCTCGCGGAATCGCTGTTTCTGCTTATTGATCAGCGCCATGTAGTAATAAGCAGCAAAGTACTCCTCGTTGACGCGCACAGCATGATCGAAAGACTGCAAAGCCAGGTCCAATTTATTTTGGTTAAGATAGGCCAGCCCTTCGTACAGAATCGCAGATTCCACATCCGGGGCTACCTTAAGCGCCTGCTGTGCCGCCTCCAGCGCCGGGCCAAACTGCCGCAGGTTGATGTAAGCATTGGCCAGGCCGATCCAGGCAATTTCGTTATCCGGGTACTGCGCCACTTCCTGCCGGAACGCATCCACAGCGGCTTGCCAATTGCCCTGCTTGATAGCCTGCTGCCCCTGATACGCCCATTTCTCTTTCATCTTCTCAATCGTCACCACCGGCACGCCGTTTACCTCTACGGTGTGCACCGAGCGGCTCGTAGGCCAGGAGCCGGATTGCAGGTGCGGCCCGCGGATAAAGCGGGAAGGGAAAATCGCGTAGTCCCAGTCTTCGTCGTAGCGGGCGTTA